>CALIAG010000486.1 GCA_938041325.1 uncultured Saprospiraceae bacterium
ATTATAAAAAACAACAATCCTAAAAACCCTTGCTCTGCTAAAGTCATTAAGTAATAACTGTGAATCCCTGATTTTTCAGGGTTGTCACTTACATAAGTTTGAAAGGCGGTAACTGTATAGGATTTATAATAGTTGTAAAAATTTCCGGGACCGAAACCAAAGACGGGACGTTCTGTAAACATATATGCTCCAGCAATCCAGCGATAAACGCGTTCCATCGTAGAAATATCCTTCAACTCAAAGGTCGCCTCCACTAGGTTTTCATAAGAATCGTGTATCGTTGTTTTCTCATAATTGGGAGCATATTGCATGTAGGTATTATCGTTTGCTAAATAGCCCACGACTGCTACCGCTCCCGCAACAGATAATGCAATTGCAAGTTTTGTTAATTTCAAATGAATCACCAACCATGCACCAAAGGCGACTGCCAGTGCGACCAAGGCTGTTCGAGAATACGAATAGTGAATCGCCATCAAATAAAATGGGATTAATGCTACAAGAACCCACCAAGTAAAAGAAAAGGTTCTATACCAATCTCTGGCAAACCATACAAAGGGAAAGAATAAGGCAAGGATACACGCGTAGGTTACATGATTCCTATAGAACGGCTCCATGACTCCATTCACTCCATCATAACTAAACCCAATTGCAGCATGCCGAACTAGTATAGAAATGATGGTAATAACCAAAGGAATATTTACGCACCAAAAAAATATTTTCAGTGACTTATCTGTTTTTAACAAACTTCCAGACATGTAAAAAAAGACCGTTACATACCAGAGTTTAGCCAAACTAAACTTAAACGAGACAAAGAAAATTTGAGAAGTTACTGTTGTTGCAATTATCCAAAGGACATGAAGAATTAAAAACAGGCTTATTGGATGTTTTAAAAAATCACTGCTTAAATTTTTGCCGTTTCTAAGAACATATAAAAGATAAATTCCCATGAGAATTATCATCAAAGGTTCGGAAGGCAAATCTGTTGCAAAACCTCCAGGTAAAGCCGTTTCCATAGAAACAGGAATCGTCATTAGTAGGAGGTAGAATATTTTTCGAAAATCAACAATCGAAATGTAAGCTCCGATCAAAAGGATGGGAATTCCAGCCAACACATACAACTCCGTTGCGGCAGCCGTAAAAAAACTTCCGACAATTGTCAGTCCAAGAATCCCAAACAATAGGGAAGACTGATCTGAAGTATCTATGCCAATTCGCTTAAGCATTCAGCGTTTCTTTCCAATTGATGTCACGATAAGTATCAATCAACAAAACTCCAATTACTGAAAAGATAAAGGTTAGAAAAGTGGCGGTTAAAATAAGGATCGACCGTTTGGGTCGTGATTTTTTAACAGGTACTGTCCCTTCTTCAACAACCAAAACCGATGGAGAATTGGATTGATAGGCCGCAGTAATTTTTCTTAATCGCTCTTGATCCAAGGCCAAGGCCTCTCTGGTTTCCAAGTGCATTTGTTCTAATACATCGACAGAAGGCATCCCTTTATTAAACCTTGCTAAACGAGCTTCTAAGCTTTTCACTTGCTCTTTCATTCCTCCAACATTGGCTTTTAATATGCGGATCGTATCTGGGTGAGCAGAACCTGAGCTTTGCATTTGAGACAACCTTGAACTATTCATCACCAACTTTGACTCTGCTTCTGCGACCATTTTTGCGAACAGATCTCCTTGTGTTTCTGTATTAAAAACGCCAAATTCTTGTCTTAGCTTTATCAAGCTGTCACTCATTGCAAATAGTTGACCCTCTTTGGCCATTATGCTTTTTTTGAAATCTTCTATCTGTATTGTTTGACTCTGTTTTATAAAGGCTTGCCCTAGAATATTGATTTTATCTCGAGCATCATTGACCATGCTTTTTGCGAGAACAGGATCTTTATCTTCGATACTCAATTCAATGGCATCGTACTTTGTTTTAATTACAGAATAAAGACCATTGAATTTTTTCTTTACATCAAAAGCTGCAAGTGCTTTGGTCGAATCCACCTCATAATGTTCGTACAGGTTATATTTTTGGATTAAGTAGTCCGCGACTTTATCAGATTTTGCAGTGGTCAACATCCGGTCAATATCTTCTTCTTGACCATAATATCTTTTCTCAACAAGTGCCGCGCCTACTGGTTCAGGAGTTGATAAATCAGGACTTGCTGCTAAAAAGACAGTAGTGGATTGGTAAAAATTATCCAGAAATAGAAGGGAAATGACCATCGTTCCAATTCCTACGATTCCGCAGAGATATATGATTGACTTCCGCCATTTGTAAAGTGTTTGAATGACTCCCAATAGGTTTTCCCTTTGTTCCATGTAGAAAAGTTTGGCGCAAAAGTAGGAAATTTTCCTTTCTTGCGATTAGAATTTAAAATCAAAAGCTGGTCAATTGCTGCTTATCAGCTTTTGGTATCGGCTAATGCATTTTTTATTGCTCCTAATTGAATGAGCTGCAAACCAAAAGCTAAGAGAATAGAAGCAATTACGCTTATTAATAAATTGTTTTTCCAGTCTAAGTTCAGGTGATTATATATCAAATAGGTACCAATAGAAAGAATCAATATAAAGCCTAACAGTTTTCCGAAGATTTTAATATCAAAAGAAAAATTAAATATCTTTTTAGCGATCCATATTTGTCCAAATAACACAAAAAACTGAGTAGCCAAAGTCGCAACCGTCGCACCAAGTGCTTTATATTCAGGAATGAGGATATAATTCAAGACCACATTCAACAAGACCCCGATGATAAAAACGGCATTCATCTTCATTAGGCTGCCATTGGCCGTCAATAATGTCCCGAAAATATAAGAACCGCTGACTGCTACAAAAGTAAACATTAAATATCCCAGAACTTCTCCCCAATAAGGAGTTGCTTCAATATAAAGGAAGGTCATAATTTCGACTCTAAAAAAGTACGTTATGATAGCAATGCTGATCGCGGCGGCCCAAATGAGCTGAAAACTCATTTTCATTAAGGAAGAAACCGACTCTTTTGCCTTTAGCATTTTGGAAAACATTGGAAGAAGTAACCCTGCAAATAAAAATCCCAGCATATTACTGGCATCTAGAAGACGATAAGCTGAAGCATATATTCCCGTTTCTAACTTACCATCTGGCAGCATCCTTTCCAACATAACGGCATCTATTCTGGTGTAAACCATCATTAAAAAAATGACCAATGCAAAGGGATAACTTTCTTTGAGTATCTTTTTCAAAAATGGAAAATCAAGCTTAAAGGCTATTTTACCTAATTTCCCTTTTATAATTACAAAAGCGATAAGCGATACCAATATCAAACTGGTCGTATGGGCATACACAAACCAATCGATTTTAAAATCTGCCCGGCCACTATAAAACCAAAGTAGAAAGCCACAAATTAAAATCATGAATGTTTTATCCAAAGAAGAGACAATGCTGTCCTTGCGATACATGCCTAAGCCTGAAATGTTGGACCGTAAATACAATTGAAGCGAGATCAAAATTTGATTCAAGGCAATGAAAAGAATTAAATGTAGAGGACCGGGATCATAACCGGTAATAAAAACGACTGTCAACATAACTGCCATAAACAAGATCCCCAGCAAACCTTTTAGAATAAGAATATTGGGGAAATACTGGTCAATCAATTGATTGTTTTGAGCAATTTTCCTGTTGTTGTAATTTTGAATTCCAAAATCGTTTATAATCTGAAAGAGGTAGGTAAAGTTGAAAAGGGCAAAGTAGATCCCATAATTCTCTGCTCCAACAGTATTTTGCACCGTTCGGTCAATTCCGAAGATGTAAAATGGCTTGATCAATAAATTGACGGAAATAAGAAAAATGATATTGATGAGAAACTCCCTGTTCATATTCTCCCGATTGGCTCGAAAGATAGGAGTTTTTTTTTATTCGTAGCGCAGAGATTCAATTGGATCAAGTCTCGACGCTTTTAGTGCTGGATACAAACCAGAAACAAGGCCTACAAAAAGGCAAGTTGTAATCCCAACAAAGATCCAATCCCAAGGCACTAAAAAGGTGCCGCCAAGAGCAAAGGTCACTAGATTTCCAGCTAAAATTCCAAGGATAACACCAACAAATCCTCCCATTTGGCAAATTACTGTCGCCTCTGTTAAAAACTGGATTAGGATGTTTTTACGGGTTGCTCCTAGCGCTTTACAAATTCCGATTTCTCGGGTTCTTTCCGTGACGGACACGAGCATAATATTCATTAAACCAATTGCTGCCCCTAACAAAGTTATCAAGCCGATTCCTACTGCAGACCAACGAAGGTTTGTTGTGTTTTCACGAATAATGGCAACCAAACTATCGCTTTGAGATATTTCAAAATCATTTTCCTCTATGACTTTGAGGTTCCTGACGTTTCTAAAAAGTCCGATCGCACTTGCCACTGCAGCTTCCATCTCTTCTTCGTTTATTACAGCGGTAACGATATCGTAGTTTTTCTTTGCTCCACCATAATATCGTTTCACATTTAATAACGGAGCAAATACCAAACGGTCTTCATTGCCACCCATTCCTGATCCTTTAGAAGCCAAGACTCCTATCACCTTGTATTTTACATTTCCTACAGCAATTATTTTATCGATTGCAAATTCGGCATTGTTGCTGAATAACGTTTTTACAATATCACTGCCTATAATTGCTTTATGGACGCCGTTTTCTAATTCTGTAATAGAGAAATTTCTTCCTTCTTCTAAATCAAAACCTTTTATATCCAAATAGTTTTCATCAATTCCAAGTAATGGAATATTGGGATTAGTTTCTTCTTCTTTGAATCGAATCGTTGCCAATCTTGTTCCTTGAACGCTTACCGTTATTTTAGCAGGAAAATCGAATTTCTTTTTGTAATTCATTGCTTGCTTATAACTAATAGGATCTCCTTCTTTCGCTCTGCGGCCACCTCGATTTCCGGATACACCATCTCCTTTCGGTTCTATACTAAATGAATTGGCACCAAGACTTGATAAATTATCGTTCAATGAAAAAATAGCGGCATCTATAGAAGTAAGAATTCCGACTAGTGACATTATCCCAAAAGCAATAATGGTAATCGTCAGGATTGCTCTAAGTAAGTTAGAACGAACCGAATCAATAGCTACTCTTATATTTTGACGAAGATTCAAAGTTTTATTTTTTTACTTTTTTGTAATTTTTGAAGAGCTTACTCAAAGTACGGTAATAATCTCTTTTGACAATTCTTTGTTCGATTAAATTAACGTATGCATAGATAGAATGAGAATTCTAGCGTTCATATGTATCAACTCGTGATCACATCTTCAGGTTTTTTGTAAATAAATTGTAAGTAAACACCCGCGAGTGAGGTGATCGCCGCGCCAATATAAAAAGCTTTTGCAAAAAGCTCTGGGTTATTGTCATAGATCCAAGCAGACAATAAAGCACCTACACCAATACCAATTTCCAATGCAATATAGACCGTTGCCATGGAACGAGCCATTCGACCTTCCGGACTTATATCTATCACCCATGCAAATACAGCTGGTGAAGCTACACCTGTAGCAAATCCAATTGCTCCTGAAGCCATTAACAAGTGTGTTGCACTACTTGCCATTCCCATAAATATCAATGAAAATACCAACAATAAAACAGAAGCTTTAATGACAGGAATCCTTCCATAGCGATCCGACACTCGACCGGCTACAGCTCTTGATAAGATTGAAAATATTGTGAAACTTGTGAAGATCAAACCTTTATTAGAAAGTCCTAAATAATCAGACTGATCAGGAGTAATGGTCAATACTATCCCAAAAGTCAAGTAGATAAACAAGGCAACTATTGCAGGAGGCATCGCTTTTTTCTCTATGATTTCGGAAGACGAAATTTTAAGCAAAGACATTTTGAATTTTTGCTTATTGGGTAAGGTCTCTTTCATGCTCATTAACATCAAAATGGAAATCAAAGCGATAAACGAAGAGAAATAAAACATTGTATCCATCGAATATTCCATTACCAAGTAACTCCCTAATGGTGGAAACATTGAAGCGCCCAAATTCATACTAATACCCAATATTCCCATTCCTTCTCCTCTCCGTTCCACAGGCATAATATCAGCAGCAAAAGCGGTGGCTGCTGTCGGTTTAAATCCTGTGGAGAAACCGTGTAAAAACCTAAGAAAAAGAAATCCAGCTACTGTTGTTAAAAGTGGATAAAGCAAACTGCATACTACACAGACCAATGTCCCAATTACCATTACTGGAATTCTTCCGATGGTATCCGATAATTTTCCACTAAAAGGACGAGATAAGCCTGCGGACAACGTAAACAATGCAATGATTAGACCTTTGTAATCTTCCCCGCCCATACTTGTAAGAAAGGCTGGCAACTCAGGAATCATCATATTAAAGCTTGCAGCAAAAAGAACATGGCTCAGGCAAAGCAATAAAAAAGGAAGGGTATAAAGAGTGGGTTTAGTTTTTACCATATAGGGCTCAAAGAATAATGCAATTCCTGATTTCGTTAAAGATTAATCAACAGAGCTTTGATAAAAAGCGTTCCTGACTTCTTGAAGAATTTTTTCATGGACATTTCCATTTCCAGCAACGACCTCTTTTCCAAAAAGATAATTGTCATCTCCAATAAAATCACTGACTTTACCGCCTGCTTCTTGAATTAAAAATGCACCTGCTGCCACATCCCAAGGACTCAAACTGTATTCAAAAAATCCATCAAATCTTCCACATGCTACATATGCCAAGTCGACTGCTGCAGCTCCATATCTTCTGATCCCTCTCGTATTTTCAATGAAATATTTAAGCACCTCTAAATAAGAATCAACTCCAGAAAAGTCATAATACGGAAAACCTGTAGCCAACAAGGATTCAGACAATGTCTTCGTCTTACTGACTTCAATTTTTTTATCGTTCAAAAAAGCTCCTCCACCTTTTACTGCATGGAAGCATTCTTTTTGATTGATTTCATATACAACTCCCAAGATGGTTTGACCGTTTTCTCGCAAAGCTACCGAGATTGCAAAACAGGGAAGTTGATGAAGAAAGTTTGTTGTACCATCTAGTGGATCGATGATCCATTGGTATTTGCCTTGTGATTGTTCTACCGTTTCTTCTTCTGTGAGAAAAGTAGATTCGGGAAGTAATTTTTGAAAACCTGCAACCAGTTTTTTTTCAGCTTCTTTGTCAACGTAACTGACCAGGCTATTCAATGCTTTGGTATCCACATCTTTTTCTTTGACCAAGCCCACTTCTTTGAGAATAAAGTCGGCTGTATCTTTGATCAGTTGTCTAGCTGCTGTTGAGAGTATTTCAAGTTCGTCTTTGGTCATGAGGGTACATTTAAGAATAACAAATCTCCATAAAAACACAAACGGCAAAAATTGATAATTAATTTTTGCCGTTTGATAGTATTGATTTTAAGTGAAATTATCCCATTTCTGAAACTACTTCAGTCACTTCAGGAACCATTCTTTGAAGCATTCCTTCAATTCCTGATTTCAAGGTTACTGTTGAAGAAGGACATCCGCTGCAAGATCCTTGAAGGATTACAGTAACGACTCCTTTATCAAATGACTTGAATTCGATATTTCCTCCATCCATTTCAACTGCAGGTTTTACGTAAGTCTCAATCAATTCTTTGATCTTCACTACAATTTCTGCTTCCTTACCTGTGTATTTATAACTTGCTCCTAATTCTTCTTCTTTTTTGGCCATGGCCGCAGCGAAACCCTCTTTCACCATTTCCATATCATTTTCGATATGTCCCTTGATAAATTCTTTAAGTTTCAACATGATATCATCCCACAAATAGTTGAACTCTTTGGTCACTGTAATGAAGTTATTACAGATATACACACCTTTCACAAATGGCAATTCAAAAAGAGCTGTTCCCATTGGAGACCATTCCTTAGCAGAATCTTCCTCTCGAAAGTCTGCAGTTCCCTTGTACAACATTCTGTTTGTTACAAACTTTAATGTTTCAGGATTTGGAGTTTGCTCTGTGTAGAGCATTACCGGGCTTTTAGTAACTGTTGTTTCTTCCATGTTCAATTCTTATTTAGATTGATTCTACAAAAATAACACAAAAATCCATGACATGTTTCGGTCTAGTGATAAAAACGGTAAATTTTACTTGATTCTGTTGTATTTGAGATAGTATTCTACGGCTAACCGTACAATTCATAGTGAACTTGGGACTTATCATAGCCTAATTCTACGATGAGATTAGCTACAGCATCGTCAATCATATTGCTCCAGCCACAGATGTAAAAATCCAAGTCTGGTCTGACTTCCTTATAATCCTTCAAGTAAATGGGATGAACATAACCCTTGTGATAATGAGCATCTTCAGGTAATTCATCCGCTCTGGAAAGGGCTATTGAATAGCTAAACCCAGGCATTGCTTTTTCGAGTTTTTTCAATTCATCTTCGTACAAAACTCCTTTTTGCAATCGAGTACCAAAAATGAGATGGATTTTTTTGTGTGCTTTTTCTGAATTCAAAATATCCCAAAGCATACTTCTAAATGGCGCGATTCCCGTTCCTGTGCAAATAAGAACAAGGTCTTTCTCAATTTTTTCTGGCAAAGTAAAAGTTCCGGAAGGGCCTTTAAATTTTATCGGTGTTCCAATTTCTGCTTCGTTAAATAAATATTCCGTCGCTGCACCTCCATCCAATTTGACAATACAAAACTCTAGAAGTTTATCTTCATGAGGAGCATTTGCTATGGAATAACTTCGCCAACGTTTTAACCTTTTTTCAGCAATAGGCAAGTCCATCGTTACAAATTGACCTGCTTTAAAATCGAGGTTTTCTTCGTTGGGCAATTCCACCCAAAACCTTTTAGTATTGAAGGTCGCGTCTTCAATTTTAATTATTTTGCTATCGTACCATTTCCAGGCCATTAATATTTTTTAAACTGATTATTTTATAAAACCATTTCCTTAAAAGGAATACAAACTGGATATCCTTTTTCATCAAACCATTTCTTTGTTTCCAAAACGGAGGCTTTGCTTGTTGCCAGAATAAAATCTCCTCCCCATGCGCCAAGTGACTTAGTTGTTCCAAACTCATAATCCGCAAAGTGAAGCTTTTGTACCGTTTCCATTTTCAATGTTTTCGATACAAGATTTTCATGTTCCAAAATGACTTCTTCGAACCTAGAAAGATCCTTCGCCACTAACACTTCTTCTGTCAAGTTACTCACTTCTTTAATTAAATTTTCTTTGACTTTTCCAAGCGTCTTGTAATGTGCAATTCCTTCTCTACTATTTTGTTTTTGCCCCAGATATACAAAGAACAAATTATGCCTATAGTTAGGTTCAAATACAACTGACTTTATTTTTGGTAAAGGTGTTTTTTTGTAAAGAATCGGACCTTGAGCAGTAGCACATGCAATATCATAACCAGAACCTCCGAAGGTTTCATTTAATAATTCAAATGGATTTACTTCAGCCCATTCGGACAAAAGTGCGATAAGTGTTGAGCTTGTCCCTAAGCCCCATGCTTTTGGAAAGTCGATTTTCGTATTTATTGAAATCCCTTTTTCTGTTTTAAAAATGCTTGCATTTCTTTTTTGAATTGCTTTGAAAATCTGTTCCAACCTTTCGGCTATGTGTTGATCAGAATTTTCTTTTGCGCTTAAAGAATTTTTATCAAAACTTCCTTGAAACCAGGACTCGTTTTTTTCATCAAAACTTTCCCAAGAAAAATCGTCTACCATGCCATGATATGCAACGGACATTTTTTGGCCATATTTACAAGGGAGTGCAAGAGCTTTTGCACCATCCAAAACGAAATATTCGCCGGTGAGTAATAGCTTACCGTTCGCCTTGTATTCTTTTATTTCCAAAATCTATTTAAACTTTTTAGGCAAAAGCCGATATGAAATCAGGAAGGTGGTTTGTTGAAGTATTCCTAAAGTGAAATTTCTTTCTCTCGTGATAAATTTAAAAACGCTCTGACAGCAGTAAAAGAAACAACTTTGTCTTCGAAGTAGCTTACCGCAGCAATGCTTTCTTCTTTGCTTGCCTGCAAGTGATTTAGGATATTCAGCAAATGCATTTTCATATGCCCTTTTTGAATACCCGTAGTAACCAAAGACCGAATTGCTGCAAAGTTTTGAGCTAAGCCCGTCACTGCAATAACTTGCATTAACTCTCGAGCAGTAGGGTTTCCTAAAAGTTCCAACGATCTTTTAGCGATGGGATGCAGTTTTGTTAAACCTCCAACTGTACCAACAGCAAGCGGAATATCCAACCAAAATTTAAAGATGCCATCTTTCACTTCACATCTGCTCAATGATCTGTATTGACCATCTTTTGCGGCATAGGTATGTCCACAAGCTTCTATTGCTCGGAAGTCATTCCCTGTCGCTAATACCACGGCATCTATTCCATTAAATATTCCTTTGTTATGAGTTGTTGCACGGTATGGATCAATGTA
>CALIAG010000487.1 GCA_938041325.1 uncultured Saprospiraceae bacterium
GTGTTTGATTTTATAAGAGGGGCTATTTGCCTTTTGATATAATTCTATATAAATAACTCTTTGAATATTGAGTAGTCAAAAACAAATGAAGCCGGATCATGAAATATTTTTTACGATCCGACTTCATTTGTTATTGAAAAAATTGAGATTTAAAGATCATAAACCTCTTTAGTTTTCATTGTATTTCAGTTACCCTTCTTGTTCATTATAAGTCCCTATAACTCCAATAATAACAACTGTAGATCCTGAATAGCCTCCCTTTATTTTTTTCTGAGCAGACTTTTCAAGAACATCAACTTTATTTTTATTTAAGATCTTTGTTAAACTAGATTTCGTATTCATTTTTTTAATTTTTGGATGGTTAAAAATTTGGAACTACTATTTTTAAATAAATATTAGGTGGTGTATTTGTCATCTTAAGTACTTGGACAAAATTTAAGTCGTAGTTTAATGGCTTTGTCTTTTAATCAATCAGAACTAAAATCCTTCACCGATTAATGTTAACCCAATTTTGTCCAAGCATTTAGTAAAGAAATGACCTTTTCTATTTTACATTGAGATAAAGGAGCAAAGTGTTACCCGATACAATTCTGCGATAGTGTAAAGCAAGCCAATTCAGAACTAACGCAACCCCCTGGTGAAGCCCAATTAAGACTTAGAACGTTACAATTGTTAGAATTCATTCCTAATAAGTTACAATTAGCATTATAAATAACGACTCTGTAATCTCCTGGTATTACACAAAATTCTGGTACTTGGTCACTAGAGGTTCCTGTAAAAATAAGTGAAAATTGTCCGTTGATCGGAGACTGTCTAAAGAAAGCATATTTTAACCCTGGTCCATTAGTATTAAAAAAATTGTGAGTTAGTGGATCTACTTCGAAATTAACTCTTCTAAGAGAATTTCCAAGAGTAACATCGCAGCACACAGGATCAATATTTAGATCGGCTATGATTTGTGGACCTTGAGCTTCATTGTCTCCTGTTAATACTCGCCTCCTTTCTGTAGCGGATTCCGTATTTGGTGCCAATTCAATCTCGGATGCAAATTCAGTTTTTCCACAAGAGAAAACCATAAATGATATTAATGCTAAAAAAAATAATTTATTCATAACTGTTGTTTTTAATTTAAAAAAATTCAAAAAATTAATTCGATCGATCGTAAGAAGTTGCTTTACTTATTCAAGCAAATTCTATATTTAGAAAGACGTTGCTTTAAAAAAATATATGCCTTCCTTTTAGAAAAAATTGAAAAAAAACGAATTGGTGAAATGAATTTGTTGAATGAATGATTCTTGCGAATCGCTGAGATGGGAGATAACATTTTGCTTAATCCAATCAACTGGACATAATAAAACAACAGTAGAGTCAGTAGAACTTCCCCATAGCCATTTTAAAAGATCAAAAATAAAAGTTAATTAAGTTATAGAGGATTAAATGCGCTGTAACTTAAGGTATGTTGTTCCTTTTTGATAACTTTGAATTTTCTAAATCATAAAAAACGAAAATGGGAAGAGTTTTAATCAACATAGCTTTTGGTCTTTATTGTTTTTGGAATGCATATAGTTTTGCTTCTTTGAGTCCGATGCCAGAGAAGGGTTCTCTATTTGGAATTGCTGTTCCTGGAATTGCCTACCTTGCTTTTTGGGCCTTAATTGGAGTCTGGTGTTTATATGGAGCTTACAAAGGAAGACATGCCGTGAAACAATAGTTTTGTTATTGTTCCAACTACTTTGTGTCCAATCGAAATGTGCTTCTTCGTTTCTCATTTCCAATAATTCGATCAATTGATTTGCATACCATTCATGTAAGTTCATGATCCTAATTATTCAATGCTTTCATTTATTCCTCTTATCCCTCCTTTCGCAAAACTACCACTGCCATCGTGCGTACATCTTCTACATTTACGGTTTTAAATGGATCGGCAAAACTTAATTTATTTTTAGTCATCAAGTCTTTTAAATAATCTACATCCAATAAATATCGGGTAGAGCCATCTGGAATATAATAGACATCATCATGTAAATGTTGGGAAAGATGGGCTAAGGTATGCTTTGTTGTCATCCGTATAAAAAGTATGCCACCGGGATTTAACACACGGACCAACTCTTCAAACAACTTTCTAAAATGCGCTCGATCTTTTGAAAAATGAAGCACCGCCGAGCTAATGATAAAATCGAAATTATTATCGGGAAAAGGAATGTCTATTAAATCGGCAATAAAAAACCGCTCCAAATCAAAGTTAGCATTCCATAAAACAATTTGTTCTTTAGCATTTTCGATCGCTGGCACTTGTAAGTCAATGCCAAAAATGTCATAATTATTTCTGATAAAATATTCGCTATTTCTTCCTATGCCACAACCGGCGTCTAAAATTTTCTTGCCTGGTACTATCCTCCCTTTCATTAATTGATCCAGAAGATAAATATCCATATTGCCAATTTCTTTGATCATAGTTTTATTTTGATTGGGGTGTAAACCTTATCATTGCTCTTTTTGATTTACTTTAAGAGAGGAACTGGTTATGTATGATGTTTGGACATCCAAATCTTTTTCCTCGGCATTAATGGATATATCACTTATCCATTAACACTAAATATAAGGAATCCAATGGGTTTTTTATACCTCAAAAGAGCTTGAAGAAATAGGAGTAAAAATTTCAGTTGTCTTTGGACTGTTGTGACCCATTACTTGCTGTATCGATTGAAGCTAGTTCCTTTACTTGTAAACAAGTTTTCTTCAATAGGTTCAGCCTAAATGGCATCTGTCATTTGGTATAACGGGAAGGGTATGTGATATTTGTTCTGGGTCGTTTTCTTTTTCCTTTGACGGCGAATTTGAAGTTATAATTTACGTGATGCATTCAATTTCATTCCAATCCCATTTATTTACATTCTTGTTAAAAGTATTTTTGTTCAAAAAGAATACTTCTTTGCGGATTTTTCTTGTACTTATTCTTAGGAAGAATCTCTTTGTTCGCAGTTAAACGATGGTTTTTATTATTTGGGTTTAGAATGTATTCAAGTTGATGCTCAATCATTTTTTCAAAAGGAATGAGGAAGCCCTTCGTCTCGCATTGTTCTAAATCAGCTTTTTTTAGTAAATTTAAAACGGTATACACTGACTCAATAGTACTTAGGCAAAGAGATTCTGGTTGCTGTTTGAAAATAAATTTTGATTTTATTTTATTGTCAAAACTCACTCGTTTTAGTTTTTGCAAGTTCTTACTTAGTTTGAGCATTTTACGTGCACAAGGCCATGTGCCATCGAGAAGGAAGATATTTGGATTATTACCCAGAAATGAATTTATTTCAGAACTTTTTCTCATCGATAAGTTGAAATTACCTTTTCCTGGATAAAGCAAAAACGAAGATTTATTTTTATTATTCAGTATTTCATTTACCCGATCATTATTGGTAAAATCGACACCAACTATAATTTCTGAATTTTCAAGTTGAAGCTTAGTCATATGTCCCGTTCCGTTTTTTTCTTTTTTATACTCCTTCGGGTGCATGAGAATAATAAAACGAGTCTTAGTTTGGATAGGACTAATGTGATTACAAATACAAGTGCTTGAAGCCCGCATGCATTTGTAACATTTTATTTTTGGATCTTTTATTTGCAAGGTTTATATTTCTTTGTTTCTTATTTACTATAACGATACGGGTAAGAGATGTGCTGGGTGGTCAAGCAATATCGATGGCTTCACTACGACCATAGCCACTTACAAGATTACAAGTGTGAAATTTACTCAATTTTCGTCACTTTAATATTTCTTAGTGTTGTAGTGCAGAGCGTTTCAATTAATCATGTTGGAAGATATACGTTAACGGTTTGAGTATGTGAAGGTGTGGCGGCGGGTCAGAAAGTGGCGATGGCTTTTACTGCCACACTGGCAATATACGCTTTATTACAAGTGGTTCTTTTCTCTTTTAAAAAATTCTCTTTTCCTTGAAAAGTCTAAATAACCACAATTACCTTTCTCATATTCTACTTCAGCAAGTCCCCGATTATAAATTTTGAGTTTATGATATTTGGGTTCAATTATTACTTTACTATTTCGAGAAATAATTCCCCAATAATTGTCGATCCTAAAAGCAGAGTTCGATACTGAGTATTTTTCTTTCTCGGAATTATAGTCAGTATACTCTATGATAAGTTCATCAAATGCAAAAAAGAGAGTATCTTTTGAAGCACCATAATCAAACTCTATAATATTTTCGGATTTAGTCAGTTTTTTTGTGTTGAAAATAGAATATTGTATTTCGTACAAACCAACTTTTTCGTCTTTCCAAACAGCTAAATGAGTTTGACTGAAGTTTTGAACATCATCAAAAATATATTCGGACGTATCCTTTCTGCTTTTATACTCTGATTCTCCTTCTGGTAAGAAATAATAATCATAAATTATTGCGTATTTGTCGCCCTTCTTTGTGCAATATTCATCTTTTTTTGTCAACTCTTGTGGTGGGATGCATCCACCAACTTCTATAATTGTACCTTCAGTACATTTTCTGTTTTTGTAGTTTATTCTTTTTAAGTTATCTCCAATATAAACGGTTGCACAATTGTAATCAAAATCATCTGCTAAATCATACTGAGGTTTAATGAGCCAATCCCCGTCTTGTTTTATGTAACCATATCTTCCATTTTCCTTTGCGACAGCTAATCCATTTCTAAAGAAGCTTACAGTGTCAAATTGACATTCAATTATTGTCTCCCCATTTTCATCGTTAAAACCCCACAACCCTGCCTTACTCGTTGGATATAGGATACTTGTATTCTGTCTCAATTCAGAAACTTCCTTATTGGAGATACATCCCCAATTTAATATTACAAATATGATTAAATAGTAGTTTATATATTTCATAATCACTTGTAACTAATGGATATATACAGCTACGTATAATCCACTAGGCTATGGTTTTTTATATTATAATTCAAAAAAAAATCACCCAAACATCTCAACTTCAGTTACAATAATCCATCACTCCCCACTCACTACCGCCTTCTTATTGTCCTCCGGATTGCGATCCACCAATTTATTGATCGGATCAATTCCCGCTTTCACCGGAAGTTCCTTCACCTTTATTTCAAAAGACATTTCTTCTTTATTTACTTTGTGTTTTTCTAAATAAAGAACCTTGTCTTCTCCTTCTTCATCCTTGCCTATCACTCCAATTTCAATCCAATCATCAATGGGGATTTTGACTTCGTTACCCAAACTATCTGCTCGGTATTTTATAGCGGAAACGTCCAAATTTACAATGTAGTCTTCACCAGATTTTGTGTAGGTTGCTTCCTTGGTTCTGTTTTCGAAAAGGGTGATGGTTTCAAACAGGTCTGTAATCAAGTATTGCATGCTGTCCGGTGTAACCTTGCGAAACTCGTCTAGATATTCCGCAGTAGTTACATACCTTCCTTCTACATTTGCCCATCTTTCAATGATGCGTCGCAGAGCCAGATTGACACTGTCTTCTCCGATGTAATCCTGCAATGCATACATAGAAAGCGATCCTTTTCTATAGTGAATGTAGCCCTGGTTTTGGCATTCATGTAAGGACATTTCTTTTTTTTCTTCACCAGATCGCCCTCGCAAGTAGCGGTCTAATTCTTCTTTTAAATACTTTTGAATAACCACTTCTGGATAGTGTTTTTTCATCACCATCAAAGCAGAATACTGCGCCATTGTTTCAGAAGACATCGCACTGCCTTTTACATTGGCTTCGGTCACTTGATGTCCCCACCATTGGTGCGCAATTTCGTGAGCAGTCACGTAATAGGGAACATCTACATCTCCTTCTTTTACATGAAGCATAAAACCGATTTCTTCACTAAAAGGAACGGTGTTGCTGAAGGACTGTGCAAAGGAACGGTACCTCGGGAATTCCATAATGCGCAATTGACGGTATTGGTATGGACTGAAGTTTTCTGTAAAGTAATCCAAAGAATGTTTCATGCTTTCTAGCATTCTATCCAAGTTGTAGTCGTGGCCTTTGTGGTAGTAAATTTCTAATTTTACATCTTGTTTTCCATTGGACCAATTGTCATGTCGGACTTCGTAATCAGCGGAAACGATGCTATAAAAATTGGCAATGGGTTGATCCATTTTATAGTGGTAATATTTCCGACCATCTTCTTCCCATTCTTTTTGAAGGTAGCCTGGAGCAATTGCAATTTGGTCTGGACTAGTACTGAGTATGATTTCAAATCCGGTGCGATCTGCAACAGCGCCGAACAAGTTTTGACTTAAACCTTTGGGATCATCGCGATCCATCATTTGGTCATTCTTTTTGGGTAAGTCGTTGTCTTTTCTATCGTCATCACTACCAATTTCATTACCGGATTGATAGCCAAAAGTTGGAAAATAACCATTGTTGAAAAAAGTACCATTGTGTAAAACTTCAGTATTGGAACCTCCCTCTTTAAATCCCTTTGTTACAAAGTTTGTAGTGAAATCCATTTGAATGGTTTCTCCGGGTTGTAGCGGTTGAGCTAGGTCGTAGATGTAAAAGTTGTACTCTTCCCAGCTTTCGGAGAGGGTAGTGGCGACATTAAATTCGACCGCATCCTTTACATCATTTTCCGTACTTTTTTGTACATAGATTTTTTGAATAGGGCTCGCGGTTTTGTTTTTCAAAGTGTACTTGCCTCTGGCTTCAAAATCTCTTTTTTCTGTAAAGATATCCACCTCAACATAAGTATCTACAATTTTAAGAAGGGGGGCATTTTCATATTTTTTAAGCGTCTTTTCGTAATTCGCTTGTAAGGCCAGTTGCCCGTCTGAGTTCAGGTATTTGTTTTTTACGTTTGTATTGTTGTAAATGTAGAATCCAGACAAAGTAAAAATTAAGAAGGAACCAATGATGAAAGTCAAAAGGGATCGATTTAATCTCAATTTGCCTAATTTTAATCTGGTTATAAAATTAGTTTCACCTCCTCTCACGGCCATCATGATAACACTGCCAAACAAAAACAAAGCGAATCCAAACCAATAAATACTGAACCAATTAAAGGATTTGAAATAATGACCGAAACCATTCATGTCTGAAAAACGACCTAAAGCTCCTGAAGCAAATCTAAACAACTTATGTTCTACACCTAGTTGAAACATCACCAATGTACTAATGAAGAAGACCACATAAAGTGCGTGACCTACAAACTTGTGGTTGACCAGTGTGTGGATGAAAAATCCAAGAAAGGCAAATAATACCATTGTAAAAAGTTGATCAACAAAAAGGGAGGCGAAGTAAGTTCCAAATTGAATATCGGTATAACCATTGATCAATTGAGCCAAGATTCCTACTGACATCAATACGGCGATTAAGAGAATACATACATAAGTTAGCGACAAGAATTTTCCAATGACCGTCACGAAATTGGGATAAGGTAAAGCATCGTAAATCAAGTTTATTTTTACATCTCTTTCTTTCCAAATTAATTCTCCGGAATAAAAAACGATAATGATGAAAAAGAAAATATTGAAGTCGCTTAATAATTCAATAACCCGATAAGTAGTTGGATAAACATCTACACCATACATGCCGCCCAATCCAAAAAAGAAACCTATGATTGTGAAAATTAAACCACAGCCGGCAATAGCTAAAAAGGGAACTTGATTAATCAACCATTTAAAATAAAAAACAGACATTCCAAATAGCTGACTCAATTGTGTTTTAAACCCAAAGCTTTGTTGAACGACTGGAATTGGAATATTGGTTCTTGCTCCAATTGCAGTAGCACTTTTAGCCACCTCTTTTTTCTTTTGCTTTTTAGTGGCATTGCCAACCAAATTAAAATCAAATTTCCAAAAGGTAAATAACAAAACCAACAAGGCTATGCCACACCAGAGTAAACGGTTCCACAAAATCATTCCTGAAAAAGGCACCGAAACAGAATTCTTCTCTGCAACCGTCCAATAACGAATAAAGAAATCATTGGTGTTTATACCGAAGGGATCTAATAAAGCACCCGTACTCAGATTGTCCATGCTTTCCATAAGTTCAGTAGCCACAGCATAAAGCATGAACATCATGATACCCTGTACATAAACCATCATCAGTTTGCGGCTTATTGCACCACTTGCAAAAAAGAGGCAAGACATAATGAAAATATTGGGAATCACAAAAATCAAAAAGGGTTGGATTAGATGAGCCAAATTGTAAGGCAATAATTTTTCCTGATCGATCCAAGGCATCAATAATCCAAGTGCTAATCCTAGAAATATCCCTAAGAAAATAAAAACAGTAACGACCAATGATCCTAAAAACCGCCCGCCTAGATAGTCGTATTTGCTAATCGGCGAGGTGAATAACATAGAAGCTGTTTTGTGTTCGAAATCTCTCAAGATCGGAACGCCCATCACAGCCGAAGCCAGTAGCAAGCCAGGGATTACTGAAAGGATAATAAAGAAAAAAGCTATTGTGGTTGGAGCGTTTTGCTTGACTTGCCCAGCGCTTCCACCAACAGAAATGACGTCAGTGGTTACGGCACAAAAAGCCATTGCAAATAATATTAAAAAGTAGATATAAGTAGCTGGTCGTTTAGACCGATATTGAAGTTCAAATTTAAATATTTCCCACATGGTTTTGGATTTTAGGTTGAAGAATGAATGTTTAATTTCCTACGAAACTGCGGCAGCAGTCTTGCCGAAAATTTCAGTGAAGTAAACGTCTTCTAAATCCGGTACCATTTGAGCAAAACCATCTCCAGGATCATTATCTGAGAATATGTGAAGTACAGGTTGTCCCGCAATTCTTTTTTCGGAAATAACATTGAATCTGGATTTGTAATCGTCAATCTCCGTTTTACCAATTTGCTTGCGCCAAATTTTTCCTTCCAAATTTGATAATGCGCCAGAAGGAGTTCCGGTCAACAAAACTTCTCCTTGATTGATGACAGCCATATTGGTACATAACTCTTTTACATCTTCAACGATATGCGTTGACAAAATGACGACCGTGTTTTCACCGATTTCGCTTAGCAGATTTAAGAATCGATTTCTTTCTGCGGGGTCTAAGCCAGCAGTAGGTTCATCAACAATGATCAATTTTGGATTGGCTAATAAAGCTTGTGCAATGCCAAACCGCTGTTTCATACCACCAGAATACCCGCCGAGATTTTTCTTGCGGTGGTCATACAAATTCGTTTTAACCAAAAGTGCTTTAACGATTTCTTTGCGCTCACTTCTATTGGTAATGCCTTTTAAAACGGCCAAATGATCCAACAGCATTTCTGCACCTACCTTTGGATAAACACCAAATTCCTGTGGCAAGTAACCCAACGTTTGTCGAACAGCTGATTTTTGGGTCAACACATCGATGTCTCCGAAAGTAATGCTTCCTTCATCGGGTTCTTGAAGGGTTGCTATGGTTCTCATCAGAGTCGATTTCCCCGCTCCATTCGGACCTAATAAACCATACATCCCCATTGGGATGATAAGATTGACATTTTTGAGTGCTCGCACACCGTTGGAATAGGTTTTTGATAAGTTGGTAATTCGCAGTTCCATATTGGTTTTGTTTAATTTTGGAGATTTTTTTTATAGCTAAAAAAGGTATTCAATGAAATTAATATAAAAAAGTACAATTACATTCCTCTTTAATATAAACATTTAGACAAATGGATTGAAAAATCAGATGAGATTGTATAGAAGTCACTTTGTCTTTGTTGAATGAAAAGAGCGAGGTCAATGTTATTAACTCTTGTAATCCAGTATTAGTGAACGTTTTGAATTGATAGCTCTATTGAACGGTCCTGTATGTTCTAATCAGATAATTTCTTTTCAAATTCCTTATTGCTTGGATTTGAGCATTCCCAACAGATCACTTCATTGCTTTGATTTAGCAATATGTATCTTGGTGCATATCCTAGTTTAAAAACATTTTTGAATTTTTTATAATCTTCTTTTTTTAGAAAATAATGTATTCCTTTTGGTTCGTTTTTAGAAATGTATTCTTTCCACTTTTCTTTGCTGGTTGAATAGCAGAAATGCATGATATCTAGTTTTTCATTTTGCTCCAATAATGCATTTTCATAAGGTATTTGCTTCTTACAGGGAGCACACCCAGAAAACCAAAATTTTAAAAGTTTATAACGCTTACTATTTTCATTTAATGGTTGTTCTTCACCATTTAGCGATTCAAGTTTTTCGTTTAAAATTTTCACTATTTCTTTTTGATCATAATTTTGATCTGAATATTCTTTCTCAATTTCATTTAATTTCAAAACGTATTCCTCTGGAAGATGACCTATTGTGTAGGCAAGGATTTCATCCTTTAATTTAAAAGACTTTCGCTTTCTAATTGTACTGCCTTCTAGTTGAATAGTTAACAAACTATTTCTTGCTCTTTCATCTTCAATCGATAATATTTTATCAAAGAGATTTTTTCGTTTAGCATAATTTTCTAACTCTACTGGCATGGAATCGTTTTTATTTACAAACTCAAAATTGTATTTGAAAAGCTGAAGAGTAGAATAATAATTATGGTATTGACCATCTTTATAATCATTCAATAATTCGGATGATCTAATTGAATCTTTCAAGGCAACTTTAATTCCCCGTAAGCCTGTGAATTGTTGGTAACTATATTGGTGGTATTTGGTATATAATTCTTTCAACTCTCTGGACTTCGATAAGAAGTTTTTTAACCAGATTGGATTGCTATTCAGGTTCTGGATATTTTCAAATTCCTCATCGGAAACTTTGTGATCTCCTACTTCATACAAAGTCTCATACAAACCTTTATTTATACCAGTAAATTGAACCGTTTCTCCAATTTCAATTTCCATGTTTTTATTGGGAAGTAGATATATATTAAACTCCTTACTTCCAGAAGTTATAGTTACTAATTCAGGTCTAAATAATTTAAAAATAGTGGTGTCTTGTTGTCCTTTTTCTAAGGTTATTTCTTGCTCTAGTTTTTCTCTCGTTGATTTATTAAAATAAGAAAGCTTTATTTTACTTCTTTCCAATTTGTTATTCACAATCACTTTTACACTTGCTCTTTCTAGCCAGGATAGATTTAGCCAAGGTGCTTCTTGAACTTCTTGCGCTTTTTGAACTTGACATGCAATACCTAATACTAATAGTATAAATACTATTGATAATTTAATTTTCATTTTTTTATATTTTTGTTTGTAAGTAATAAAGAAATAAGCACCCAATCCTATAAGCAATCCTAAATAGGGTTCACTAATAAGAATTTCATTTTTATTTTCTTTAAATTTTACGTCTAAAAATAAGAAAAAATAGCACAGTAAAGAAATTGTGTTTTTAAAGTCTAGTGCTTCGAGGTTTAAACTGCTATTTTACTTGAGGACATGTCGATGCCATCTGATGATAGCATGGATACGATCTGATCAATGACAATTAAATTTGGTTAATTGGTGTTCCAGGATATTAAAAACCATTTCGGAATAAGAACACGATCCTTTATTCGAATCGAATCCGACGGTTAGCGTATCGGTTGCTAATTATTTTATTGAATCAATCTATTTTATCATAAAGTTTGGTTTCCTGACGTCCGGTGAAACGGATAGAATCGGTCTCGTCATTTTTAGTATTAAACTCCAGCTGTCCGTCAAAGACCCTGTAGAAGAAGCCTTCTTTTGATTGTGGGTAAATCGGTACTTTGGGATAAGGATGTGTCTGAGCAAACAGTTGCTTGCCCTTTTTTGAAATGGAAAGTATTTGCCCTTCACAATTGTATGACCCTACGTATCTTTCGAGTATTTCTGGACCTTGAGGTCTAAAATATCTGACTGGAAGGTCAATCTTAGCAGAGTCTAAAACAAGTTCCGATAAGTCTCTTGTCAAAAAGTACATTTCATCATCTGAATTAAAGTTGTTTGCAATCGTTGCAGTTACCAATTGTTGATCAAGATAGATTCTAAAAAAACTACTAGACCCGGATTGTGAACCACCATGTTCTAAAATTTTTCCGTATCGATTACTTTCTCTTACAAACCAACCAAAACCATATGGCGTCCCTTGCTTTAATGTATCTGTAGAATTGATCATCAGATGAAGCGTAGAGCTATCTATCAAAGTATGATTGAGAACAGCTTGCCCGAACTTAAGTAGATCTTCGGCAGTCGTAATTACACCACCTGCTGGCGCTTTAACGCTTAAGTCAGTTTTGGGACTTTTGATAAACCTAGATCCCCATTTGATATATAGGCTTGCTTTGTTTTCATACTCAGCATCGCTTACCTCTATCGTTGTATTGACCATTTTGGCTGGAGCCCATATATTTTCTTCCATATAGGCTTGAAAAGATTGTTTGGTAACTTTCTCGATGATTGCTCCAAGTATGGTATAACCATAAGAGGTGTAGAGATACGAACTGCCCGGGACAAAGGCCAAGGGCCGATCTTTAAACTCATCAATTGCTTCAATGGCATTTTCGTACTTAGTAAATGAAATGCCATCCCAAGTTGAAGAATAATGTTGGACTCCGGAAGTATGTTTTAACAATTGCCTAATAGTGATATTGCCTTTTGGACTGATCGGGTATTCAGGCAAATACTCTTGTATCGGAACATCCAATTCAATCTTGTCCTGCTCATAAAGTTGCATGATCGCTACGGCGGTCATAGGCTTACTAACAGAGGCAATTCTAAACAAAGTATTGTTGTTGGGTTTGATCTGATTTCCTTTTTCGGAATACCCTGCTGTTGAGAACCAGGTGCCCGAGCCTTCTGAATACCATCCGGCAGTCACGCCGATAAAGTCATTCAGGAGTATAGCATTATTAATCAAGCTATCGGATTTCTCTTTTAAGAGTTGAGTTTCTTTAAACGCGCTTAGTTTATCGCTACTCGTGTTAGCCAAAGAAATTGGGTTTTTGTCGAATGGGTTCAAGTTATAAGGCTCCATGATCCAATATCCTAAAATGAATGATAGGCTTAAAAATACGATGAGAATAAGTTTTGTTTTTTTCATTTCCTTTTACTTTGTCAGTGATAGAAATGCAGACTAGAAACGCCACAATATCTGCCTTCCTTTCAGTGCTTAATGATTCAATCTTCTCGGAATTGACTATTGAGTTGCCCTAAAATAAGTCTAGTTGGAGGTGCTCAAAATAGCCAAGAACTTTTGGTTGCGTTTGATGATACGAATATGCGGAACGATGAGGGTTCTTGCGACCGAGTGGCACAGATTGAGTGGTATAGGACGTTTTTAAGCTCATTTTTAAAGCAATAGGACGTTTTTTTAGGGCAATTTTGACTTTTTGAACGCCGTAGGAGTCATGCCTGTGACTTTTTTGAAAACCAAATTAAAGGTGGATTTGGACCGGAAACCCGATTCGTAGGCTTTTCCCAACAGGCTTAAGTGATCATATTTTGGATTGTTGATCTTTTCTTTTACAGATTCAACTCTGTACGCATTGACAAAATCGAAGAAACTTTTGTCTTCATACTGATTGATGATCTGTGATAGGTATCCTGAGCTTATGTCAAGTTTATTCGCGAGCATTTTAAGATTGAGTTCTTGGTTCAAAAAGGGTTGCTCAGCAGTCATCATTGCCAGTAATTGATCATGGTAGATTTTTGTATTGGGCGATAGCTTATTGGCAGGTTTCTTAAATTCTTGATCAAATTGCTCTACTATAATCGTCCTCCTTTTAAACGAAGTAGAATATCCGATCCAATAAATTAGAGCAGAAGTGGCGATCCAAAGTGGGTAATACATACTTTTAGCCGTATGTCCTGTGAGGAGTTCATTGATATTGGGTATGGCAAAAAGGACCCAAATGCCAATCAAAAAGAACAGCGTATAGTACAACCAGCGTAGACTAAAATCTTCTATCTCACTGTAGTTATTCAATAGAGTCTTTTCATAATTTCTAAGTTTTTTGATGGCTAGCGTGAGCATAGTAATTCCTAAAACCAAGGAGACCATTTCAAAAATATCATAGATCTTATAAACAATGAATTGATGCTTCATAATAAATGCTCGATCCACAATCACTAAGACTAAACCAACAAATTGCAAGATAATTTGGAAGATCGCTAAGCCAATGAGCAACTTTGCAAAGAAGCTTGGTTTTGCATTC
>CALIAG010000488.1 GCA_938041325.1 uncultured Saprospiraceae bacterium
CCACAGCAATCTCATTTACCAATTGCCCAATTGAATTGTAGATAAAAATGGTTTTGCTACTTTGTCCAGATTGAGGCAAGGTTACTTTGAGGAAATTTCTTGCAGGGTTTGGAAAAACCTCCAATTCATTGACTTCAAGATTTTCTGTACTTACCGAAGAACAATTCCCAAACATATTTTGATCCAACCATTCCATCCGATTGCCAATAAAATTTTTCATCCATAGCACTTCATCGGGATAATTATTTAGCATCAAAGGATTCGGCCAAATCCATTGCCCTAGAACTGGCCATCTGGAAAAATTACGTTCCAATGCCGGTTCAAGAAATGCTGCAGTTTCATCAATAAAATTATGAAGCGTATCAACATGCAAAGGCCCTTGTCGAAAATCATCCCAACGGCATTTTATAATTCTTAAAAAAGCAGGATCTTCCAACATATGTTGCCACCAAAAAGGATTGCCAACATCACAATGTCTGAAATACATCCATTCCCCAAATTGAGAATTTTCACAGTAGTCTGCATTTCCAAAGGCAAGGTTAAAGTCCCAAACCGGTCCTGCATGAATTTTCCCGCCGTTGCTGTCTTTCTTTTTATGGAAATAAGTACTCAAACGGTAACCATCTACGTTCTTTCCCACTTCATTAATAATAAAAGCATCTGCAAAGGATTCCAGATCAATGTATTCGTCATAGCGTTTTCCACCATAAATATAGTTGGGACTCATGACCGCATTCTCAAAACTATCCACAAAGGATTGAAGATAAGCAGCTTGCTCCGGCATTATTTTAGAAGCCTTTGGATAAACATATTGGAATGGAAGTTGACGGTCCGGACTAAGTACAATATTATACGGCGATAACCAATCGGCCTCGCCATTATCAACCTTGAAAATATATCCGCCTGTGAGTTCATCTCCAGCAATATCTTCTTCTTTTAATTTCGCAATATCTACCCGATCTGGTCCACGCTTTATTTTTTCCATTAAAACATAAATGCCTTCATAATAACCATTCACCATCAGATCTACATAACGGGTTCGACTTGCGTACTGTCCCATAGAGCGAGCCATTTTTTTTATAAGTACATTTCGCATTAAAGTTTTATCAGAATAAGGACCATGTAAAATCCAGTCCTCTTCTTCAGGAAAACCAAGAAAAGAAACGTCCATATCTTCTCCCGCTTCATCCTTTGTTTCAATGGTGTAGCCGTTTTTCGGAAACAAATACAAGGAGGAATTGCCTCGTTTTTCTATCATGATATTGCCAGTAAATTCATTGGCCACATCTTGTGTACTATTCATATTGCCTGTGCCATTCCAAACGATTTCCATTTCTGCAGGAATCTTCGGGTCATTGGGAATATTGGGACCACCAGTATTTATTCTAAGGATTGGCAAGTGAGAAGTGAAAACTGGTTGTAAAAACCATTCTGGTAAATCGCCATAATCAGAAGAGGTATCATTGATTCCAAAGGACAACCAAAAACTTGAACTCATGTCGGAACTAGAAGAACCTTGATCATTGTGTATTTGAATGGCGAGTACATTATTTCCATTTTGTAAAAGTGAATTTAACGCTTCAATGCTAATGTTGTATTGCTCTGGACGGCCTCCATTATAAACTTGCGCTTCGTGTCCTCCATTGGCCCAAGTATCGTAGACTGGAGGTTCTCCCCAAACGTTATTTCTAGCGATTTCAACTCCATTAAGATAAGCCACAAAGGCATCATCATAATCCCCATGCAATATAGCGGCATCAACTTTAGTAATATCTGTTACATTGAATTGCTTGCGCATAATGAGAGATTGAACCGGTATAATGGTAGTATTGTCATCGTCGTCACCATAACCAATTCCTCCATCACCAGACAACCACGAAGCCGCATTGAAAGTAGGTGAATTCCAATTTTGAGGAAAAGGCTGGTTCCCTAATTTATAGCTCCACAAATCATCATTATAAATAACAGTTTCCCAATGATCGATTTGTCCATTGACGAAAAAAGTTTGAATCGAAAAGAAGAGCAACAACAATTTTTTTATATCCATAATTAATTTATTCCATGCAATATCAAATTTAATTTAAATTTAAGCAAGCTCATAAGTAAGCGAGCAAAATTATATGTAATTTTTGAAGAGCATTATTTTTTTGTTTTACAAGGCACCTAAATGGGAGTTATGCCTAGTATAATGACCATTTGGGTAACGCAGGAAAACGGAAAAATAATTCTTCATGAAGTTATAGTTTAATTTGCTCACTTACTTTATATCCTTTGCGCTTATAATGTCAGGATGAACGCTAATTGTATTAAATTCGAGTGGTATTTGTTTCTAATTTTCAGCTTAACTAAACATATTTTAATGAAAAGCCTAAATATTCTATCAACTATAATTGTCCTCCTTTTAATTATATCCTGTAAAAACGAACCACAAACTACTACTACAGAAGAGAAGAAAGTACTTACAAAAACTTGGCAAGAAATAAAATCAATTGATGGCAGTACACCCGTGGCAAGACATGAAGCTGCGTTTGTAGGAATAGATGAAAAATTCTACTTAATGGGAGGTAGAGGCATTTTGCCAGTCAGTATCTATGACAACAAAACAGAAAAATGGACAGATGGAGCTAAACCACCAATTGAATTGCACCATGTTCAACCCCTTGTTTACAAAAACAAGATATACTTACTAGGAGCCTTGACAGGAGGCTATCCAGGAGAGACGCCCGTTCCCAATATTTACATTTACAATCCTGATACAGATGAATGGTCCGTTGGTCCAGAAATTCCAAAGGCAAGAAGGAGAGGGGCAACGGGATCTGTGCTTTACAATGATAAATTTTACATGGTAGCCGGCATAAAAGATGGCCATAGAGGAGATCATAAAGATTGGTTTGATGTATTTGATCCGGTCGCAAAGACTTGGGATGTTTTGCCAAATGCTCCGCGCGCTAGAGATCATTTTCAAGCGGTAGTTTGTGACGATAAGCTTTATGCTTTAGCAGGAAGATTATCCAATGCACCAGATAATATTTTTAATTTGACAATAGGAGAAGTTGATGTTTATGATTTTAAAACACAAATTTGGTCTACT
>CALIAG010000489.1 GCA_938041325.1 uncultured Saprospiraceae bacterium
TATTAATGTAGGTAATTTTACTTATTTCAAAAACTAAGGGCTTGGTTAAATACATAGTTTATTGCATTCTTCCGCTTTTTCTTAAAAAAAATAAGAATTCATACAATATCAGCGATTCAGAGTCGTTAACTTTTGGTGTACAATACTAGATGCCTAATAAAAGGATTGTAACACAGATGGCATTTTGATAAAATTATCTCAAACAAAATTCCATTTCGATACTTGATATTATAAAGGTTTTACTATTTTTACGCGCGCAAATTACCCATCAACTGTTTTTCAAGAGCCAACAATGACCTAATTATATTTTGAAGGCTTTTCCCCTAACCAAGTTTTGAAAATAATCTCTAAAGAAATTTTGTTCTACCGTTTAATTGATCGCTTCATTGAATTGAAGCCTTAACGTTTTATTGAATCTTACATTGAATTAACCGTAAACTACTTATCGCCATGCCGAAGATTTCTTTTTTTACTGTATTAATGATTTTGTTATTTCCCTTGTTTAGCACCGCTCAAAGCGCAGAGAATTCTACCCAAATCAGCTTAAATGAAAATAATAGCTTAACAGAATCGACGACAACAACAGATTGGTCATTTTTCTCTGATGAGGAAAATCAAACCTACTATATTGACTTCGAGAAGATTAATGTGAATTTGAGCGATGTAATTGTAAAAAATGAAACCGGAGATGTTTTGATTAAAGACAATGTCTATCAACTTCCTGTAGACACGATATATGAAGTTGATCTCAGACCCTATGGATCAGGAAATTATAGCATTGAATTGCGATCGTATACAGGTGTAATCGAAAAAAAGGTTACGATAAAATAAAATTGATCAATATCGGATTAGACAACATAGCCGGCGTTCTTTGGACACCGGCTTTTTGTTTTTTAGAAGTACTTAGTATTCAGTATCTAGTATCTAGTATTCAAATACTAGATACTAAGTACTAGATACTGAATACTCTACCTCACTCCATCCGATCCCTAATCTCCTTAACCATATTCAAAATGTCATATTCTTCTCTTGAAAAAATGTGATTTCGACCTTTGATCTCTTCAATGATTAAAAAGAAACTGGTGTCAAGAATCAACGTAGAATTGAAAGCGGAAGTGTTTTTTTCGGTGTGTATGTAAGCATTGGCAATTTCGTTGTACTTAATTTGCTTATCCGCAAACTCAATTTGCTCCGCACCAATTTGAACGGGACCTATTTTGTCTCTTGTCAACCAAGTCATAAAAGCACTGCCAATCGAGAGCAAAAATAGAAATCCTGCCAATAGTTGGAAAATAGACGTATACCTGGTTTTACTAGCCTTATTCTTAAAGGACCAAAGCAAATAAGCCAATGCCAAAATCGCTAGCAATAAACTGATCCAAAAAGTCGACGAATAGGCACTTGTAAGGGGATGGAAGAGGAGTTCTTTTTCAAAATTCATAGGCTAAAATCGTATATTGAGTATTCGAACTAAAGTAAAGAATAAATTATGAAATATCTGTCATTTACACTTTTATTGTTCTTTGTAATGAATAACAATAGCTATGGTCAAATTGATTACAAAACGTCAAAATATATTTTTACAAAAGACAAAACAGTGGAGTGTACTGAAGTGAAAAGCCAAGATCGAACAGGAACTTGTTGGAGTTTTGCAACCGCATCTTTTCTAGAATCGGAGGCCATCCGAATGGGGAAGGGGGATTCGCAAATGGATTTTTCAGAAATGTATGTGGTTCGAAAAGTGTATCAAGATAAGGCGATGAATTATATTCTCCGACAAGGTAAAGCAAATTTTAGCCAAGGCTCATTGTCTCACGATTTGATCAATATTGCGAATAATTACGGAATGGTTCCAGAATCAGCTTATGCTGGTAAATTGGAAGGGGATAAAATCCACAATCACATTGAAATGGAAGCCATTTTAAAAGGAATGCTAGATGGCGTTTTAAAGCAAAAGCGACCAAGCAAAAAGTGGAAGAAAGCATTTGAAGCAATTCTAGATGTTTATTTGGGAGAAGCACCTGAGAAATTTACCCATAATGGTAAAACCTATACGCCCAAAAGCTTTGCTTCAGAAATGGGCGTCAAAGCTTCTGAATACGTAAACTTCACTTCTTATACCCACCATCCTTTTTATGAAGATTTTGTTTTGGAAATTCCAGACAATTATTCAAACGGTTCTTTTTATAACGTACCCTTGGAAGATTTGGAAAAGATCACAGACCACGCTTTGTCAAATGGATATTCAATTGCTTGGGATGGAGATGTTAGTGAAAAAGGATTTTCTTCTAAAAATGGGATTGCTGTTTTACCTATTGATGAAAAAAGAGAAGATTTGTTTAACAAGCCAGGTGTTGAAAAACAAGTAGATCAGGAAATGAGACAAGAGACTTTTGAAAATTATTCTACAACAGATGATCACTTGATGCATCTTACCGGAACAGCAAAAGATCAAAAAGGAACAAAGTATTATTTGATTAAAAATTCATGGGGAGAAATCAGTGAGCACAAAGGATTCATCTATATGTCTGATCCTTATTTCAAATTGAAAACGGTTTCTATTATGGTTCATAAAGATGCTATTCCCGATTCTGTAAAAGCAAAGATTTTTAAATAGGAAACCTATGAAGGCCCATCCCGATTTAAAGAAATTTATAAAACCCTATTCTGAATCCATTCAAAAATTGACTTTGGAAATTAGGGAATTTGTCCTTGCCATTGTACCAGAAGCAAATGAATTAATCTGGGACAATTATAATGCGGTCGCCATGGCCTATTCTAAATCTGAAAAACTAAGCGATGCTTTTTGTCATATTGCTGTTTATTCCAAGCATGTAAACTTGGGTTTCAATCGTGGTGTAGAATTAAAATCTCCTCCGATTAAACTTCATGGGAAAGGAAAATTAATTCGCCACATCAAAGTTACTGACCTAGAATCTTTTCCAAAAGAAAGTCTGCAAAAAATGATTCTCGAAGCTTCGGTAATTGCAGAAATGCACAACTCCGTCGAAGTAAATCAAAAACCAAAAAGTCTGGTGATGTCGATTTCGGAAAAGAAGATCAGGCCGAAAAAATAGGAGTTGAAACTAAATCAATATTTTCATTAAAACCCAAACCAATGAAAAACACAATTTTGTTTTTTCTTTTTATCACCCTTCTCTTCAGTTGTGAAAAAAATCAAACACAAACAAATCTAGTCGTCAACACAGACATCGAAAATTTTTGGACAGCTTATGATGCCATTACAAAAACGGCCGATACCTTAGAACAGTCTAAGTTATTACAAAAGCTTTACCTAGACCAAGGTTCTCCAGGACTCGCAGGAATGATTGAAGCTAAGCGATATACCCAAGCAGACTTTTTAAATGCAATAAACAATTACCCAAAATTTTGGGCTTCCATTCGAGAGAATACCCTACGTTCAAAACTATTAGAAAAGGATTTGATGAAAGGGATTGAAAAACTCAGAGATATCTATCCAAGTCTTCGACCTGCGAAGATCTATTTCACAATCGGTGCATTAAGAAGCAATGGCACAACGCAAGACAGTCTCGTCTTAATAGGAAGTGAGTTAGCCATGTCAGATAAAAACACTGATGCTTCCGAATTTCCAAAGGAATACCGCGCCGCTCGTCAAACTTATTTCAACTCGAATCCAATTGACAATGTCGTCTTGCTCAATGTTCACGAGTATGTTCACACGCAACAAAATGAAATCCCTCCAGACCTTTTAGGGCGATGCCTTTATGAAGGCGTGGCGGAATTTGTTTCTGTAACGGCAATGGAAGTGCCTTCTTCCGCACCCGCCATAAATTTTGGCAAAGCCAATGAAGCCGCCGTAAAAGCCAAGTTTGAAAAAGATGTTTTCCTAAGAAATAAAACCTACCAATGGCTTTGGGGCGATGAGGAGAATGGTTTTGGAGTCAGAGATTTAGGATACTATGTCGGCTATGAAATAAGTGAACGCTTTTACCAATCTTCAGAAAACAAGAAAGAAGCTATTGCAAGTTTAATTGCCCTTGACTTTTCAGACGAACAAGCCATTGAAGCATTTATTGATGAAACAAAATACTTTACTAAACCAATTGCTCAGTTAAGAGAAGAATTTGAAGAGCGAAGACCAATGGTAACCAAGATAAGCGAACTGCAAAATAATGCCACGAATATTAATCCAAATCAAAAACGGATTACCATTCATTTTTCTATGCCAATGAATAAGCAAACAAGAGGTTTTGATTATGGGCCATTGGGGGCGGACAATGTATTGAGCGTTCAAAAAATTATAGGCTTTTCAGAAGATGGAATGTCATTTGCTTTTGAAGTTGAGCTAAAACCCAATAGACAATATCAGTCTACCGTAAGTTCTAATTTTCTATCAAAAGAAGGTGCACCATTAAAGCCTTTTTTAATTGATTTTAAAACTCGAAATAATTAATCAAAAAGAGCATTTCAAATAACTTTGCGCTCGACTTAATACTATTTATAAACTCCATATTTCTAAATCAATGAATGCCAAACAGATTTTTCATTCCATCAGTTATCTGCAATATCCATTTATGTTGTTCGCCATTTATTTTATGGCTAAGCCATATTTTGGGGATTTCGAAACGAAAGAAGAACATGTAGCAGCCATTCTTAATGGCATAAATAGCACACTTATTTTTATGGGATTAGGCATTAGTCTTTCCACCTTACAAGATACCACCAAGACTCAAAACGAAATGTCAAGAAAGATTTGGGAGAGCCCACAAAAAGGAAAACTATTCCTGATTGGATTGTCTTTGTTGACATTCGCTTTGATAAGTTTTGGCTTAAGCCTCTACTTCTTCTCCTTAGTGGACAAATTAGAAGAGATTTCTATAGGGATCATAGTGCTGGGTATTGGTTTAATTGGCCTGCTAAAAACGGCGCTCGAAATGTTTGAAAATCACCGCAGAGATAAAAACCCTATTGACCCACAGAGGAGTTAACTTTTGAATCTAAAAAGAACCAAATCAAATAACAGATCACAAAAATAATCAAACCATAAATGGAAGATATGGAAGATATTTTCAGTCCACCAGCCAACATAGCAGATGAAATCTCTGCACCACCTTCAATATGCTGAAATGCACTATACAGACCAATCAATTGTCCGAGAAATCCGATAACAACGGCCAAAAGCCCCAATGATTTTACATATCCAATTCTGTTTTTTGTTCTAGCAACATCTTGACTGTTCCCGATGTTTTTTAAATTCAATACGGCAACAACAACAGCACTCACTAATACGATGGTCAATAAGCCCATAAATAATGGTCCTCCCATTAAAAATAAATCGATCATAATTTTTTAAATTTTAAAAGTTAGAAAATACCTTAATTTCATAAGTCAAATTTAAGGGCTTTCCATTCTTATTGACTACTTTTTAGGATGTTGAAAGCATCAAAAAAGGGGTTATTCATCGATATTTTACCTTTGAGACTGCAATTTCATTCAAATTATTGCTAAAATGCAGTCATGAGGAGATCCAAACACATATTATTCTGGCTGGCCATTTTTGCGCTGATGCTTATACTCTTTTATGATTCATTTGAATCATTGGTTGACACCTTTTATTTTATCTCTCTGCTCATGCCGATAGTTATTGGTACAAGCTATTTTTTCAATTACTTTTTGGTCCCCAACTATTTGATGCAAAAGAAATACTGGAGCTTTTCTTTATACAGTATCTATATGGTCATCATTTCTTTACACCTTGAAATGGTTGTCATTATCCTGGCCTACATCTACCTGGCGAATTACAGATTTGCGAGTATGGGCCCAGTCTTTAGTGAAGTGGTTTTTCTAGCGCTTGCCCTCTACTTTGTCGTATTTATCCAAGCCTTTATTTTATTGGTAAAAAATGCTTTTCAAAAACAAGAGGTGGTAGAAAATTTGGCGAATGAAAACAAAAAGAACAAAGTGGAGAATTTGCAAATTCGAGTAGACCGACAAAATGTACAAATAGCCTTGGATGATATCTACTACATTGAAAGCCTTGCGGATTATGTCAAAGTGATCAGCGCATCCAAAGGCAATCTGATTACCAAGGAAAAGATCTCCTCTTTCCCCGATCGCTTGCCCAGTCATTTCCTACGGACCCATCGTTCCTTTTTAATCAATAGTCAAAAAATTGATTCTTATAATAAATCTGAAATTATCTTGAAAGGGGAGCGGATACCGATTAGT
>CALIAG010000490.1 GCA_938041325.1 uncultured Saprospiraceae bacterium
TGATTAAAGTTGACAGTCAGTGGAGCTGGCCCTTCTGTAATATCTGCTTCAAAATCTGAAGTAGGTAAAATAAAAGCTTCAATATATTCAGTTCTGTATAAGGTATCAGATCCAGCATCATTGCTTACAATCAGCTCAACGTCATATGCCCCCGGATTGAAGTAATTGACTTGTGGAGATCTTTCTGTAGAGCTTGCTGGACTTCCCTCAGGAAAACTCCATTGCCAAGCTGTTGCGCCATTTGTTGTTAAGTCATTGAATACAACACTATGCGTCACCGGTCCACGTGTGGGGTTTCCTTCAAAGTTTACTATTGGAGCCTCTCCATTAGAAGACAAGGCCACCTCTGAAATCCAATTGCCAAATGTTTCATTTCTTCCATAAGTACCAAAGACCCAAACGGTAGCGGTATCTGCATTATGTCGCACACAACTGCCACTATAATCACCCCATCTTTGAATATCTCCACCATCAATAAAGGATTGTCCTCCTTTTAATATAACTGGGTCCGATATTTCCATGTTGTGATCAACCACCACTGCTCCAATACTTGGAAGTGTTTCTGCGCTTGATTGCAAATAACCAATCAAAACAGTTTTGTCTGTTTCGTCTTTAGTCAATGGTTTCATAGTAGGATAAGTATAATCCAAATTGGCTTGTCCAATATCAATGCTTTCACTGGTCAGATCAGTCACATTAATTCTGGTATAGCGGATACCTGCAAATCCAGCCCCAACATCATTGGACAAAACGAGATGAACAGTACTGTCCGCGTAATGCGCTTCTTTCACTCTGCTATCACCTGAATCTAAAATTACATCTGTTCCCAATTGAAAAACATTTCCAGGAATTGAATAAGAAGGGGTATTTATCAAATAGACATTTAATTGTTGATCGTTGGTCACTGAATCAGTTATTTCAAACAAATTTATTGATCCTCCAGAAGCAAATCCACCACTCACCATAAAAACACCCGGACCATACTCGTCATCAAAACCATGGGAAGCAGGTACAATTGTAAACGCGCTTCCTCCGTTAGCACCGTTTATGTCATTATAATATTCATAAATTAAATCCTCACCGTTATAACCTTCTTCTTTTTTTATTTGTAAAATGGTAACGCCAAATGCATCCCCAAATAGATTTCCTGAGACAAATAAATCTGGTCCTGAAATTCCTATGCTTGGATAATCAAACCAACCTCCTTGCAGAAAGTCATCTCTTAAAGTATAAAAGTTCCAACCATCAGTTGGGTTTTGTGAGACACTGAATCCAGCAACGATAGTACTTGTAGCAAAATCTGAACCTGCCAATACAATCAAGATGAATCGTTCTGCAACAGGATCATAAATGACTCGTGGATCAAATATAAAATTAGTCACTCCCAATCCATTTAAAAAGCCATTAAAAGGTCGATCCGCTAAAAGTGTGTTGCCTTCCTCATCATAATAACTAATAGCGGAATTAATCACAGAAACAATGTATCCCGAATCAGAAATTGCCATGCTATTGTCAGGAGGTACCCAGCCATCCTGATTATTTCCTCTAAATCCTGAAACAACAACAGGGTTTGCTGGTGGATTGTCTCTTGTATCCGGACTTGCATCCTGATCACCTTGACCTGCATTGGTTTTTTGAATTAATTTTTCTGCTTTCAATCTAGCTACTTCATCTTCATCTAAATTAGAATGATTGATTCCTCCTCGTTGGGACACAACAATTGACCAATTTTCTTTATCCTCATCAGTAAAAGGATTGATGAAAGTCGAGGAAGCCGGCTCTGCTTGCACAGGATAATACGATTGGACTATTTTATCAGCTGGAAGTTTCGGCATTGCTTGTTGGGCCTGCGAATTGTAGCTAAATGCGAAAAAGGAAAAAAGGACAATAAATTGGAGATTCGTTTTCATTTAAAATGATTTGTTGGTATTCCGGTAAAGGTATTAATGGAGTCTAAATTTTTTAAATATCGTTGCAACTTATGGCCAGTCAAAAATTCGATGTTTGGCCATAAAAGAACACGCTGCAAAATATGGAAAATTATCCTATTTGAATCAGCTAATAGAAGACAAAGCTTGATTTAATGTAGGAGTTACTACTAATAATGTATAGTGCTCGATTTTAAACTGGGAAAACGAATATTTTGGATCAGTTTGTTATATTGGGTCAAATATTTGAGCTTTGAATTAATAGTGGTTTTTAGTTCGAATAAGGAGTTGAAATTAGAAAGTATAGGAATCTTAATTCTCAATCGTATTAGGGGAATTTATTCCCCTAGATTGCAATGCTAATAATCACGACAATTAATGAGGTATGAATGATGATAATCCATCAAATGAAAAAGATTTCTATTTTGAAAATGGACTGATGGTTATGACGGAAAGTTACCACTTAAAACGGGGTATTTGCTGTGGAAGCCGATGCAGACATTGCCCATTTAACTACGAAAACGTAAAAGAGAATAAGGAAAAGCCTAGCCAGAATATTGATGATAAAGAGTAAGGTAAGAACAGAGTTGCTTGAAGAGAATATGTGGAAATTGATGATTACATTATCTCCAATTGCCATTATTTCAATGTCTATCAATAGTATCAATACCTTTGTTGATGCGGTTTTTATTGGACAGTTTCTAGGAGAGAAAGCAGTGGCAGGGATCGCATTGGCATTTCCCCTCGCCATGATTACGAATGGTCTGACTGCGATGATTGGAGTAGGAGGTTCTTCGATCCTTAGTCGTGCAATTGGTGAAGAAGACTTTTTAACGCAAAAGAAAATTTTCGGTACAACGACGGTATTGTCACTAGTTGTTTCTGTAATATTAATAGCCTTGGGTTGGATATTCGCTCGTCCAATGATCGCTGCCATCGGAGGAAAAGGCGAAGTATTGGAATTGGCAGTGACTTATTATCAGACTTTGATTTTAGGAGCATTTTTCCATTTATTCGGAGTTTCTTCGAATATGCTGATTCGAGCCGAAGGTAAAATAAAGGAGGCAATGATCATTGCCATTGCTAGCACGGTACTTAACATGATACTTAACCCAATTTTCTTGGGTTATTTTAAAATGGGAATAGAAGGAACTGCCATTGCAACCATTCTTTCTATGGTCTTCTTTTCTTGCATCAACATCTGGTACTTTAAAACCAATCGAGCATCCTACCCAATAGATCACAGTTATTTTAAACTAGAAAAAGAGATTGCAAAACCTTTGGTTGCCATTGGAGCATCTGGGATGATGTTGCAAATTATGTTTGTCGTTAAACAAATGGTTGTCTTTAAAACGCTTGATATCTATGGAAGTGAATGGGACTTGACCTTCATGGGCGCATGCTATCGGGTTTTGCTATTAATGCTGCTGCCGAGTTTTGGTTTTTCAACCGCACTGCAACCAGTTGTTGGAATGAATTATGGAGCCAAAGACTATGCAAGAGTGCGAAATTCCTTTCGGGTTTTTACTATAAGTAGTACCATTTTTATGTTCTTTCTGTGGGGCTTTTTTATGAGTTTTCCAGAAATGGTTTTGGGCTGGTTATTGCCAAATAGTGAACTTGCTCCCTTAGACATTATTCATTTTCGTTTAATGATGGGAACTGGAATTTTGTATCCGTTTTTCTTTCTGGCGATCATAATGTATCAATCTATTGGAAATGCCAAAGTGGCTGGAGTCGTGATGGTGCTTCGCGAAATAGTGTTTTTTCTGCCATTTGTATTTTTGCTCCCTTTGTGGATGGGCGTTACAGGAGTCTATTTTAGCAGTATTCTTCAAAACCTAATCGTTTCATTTATTGCTGTTTATCTCGTTTGGTCCTTGTTTAAAAAATGGAAAAAAGAAGAATTAGAATCCAATTTAAGCATTAAAACAAATTTCTCAGAAAAATAAGGTTTGGTTTTTGTAAATTTAGTCTACATAGACTAAATTTATAGTCTTATTCATTTAGTTGATATGAAAAAAGATACAAAAGCCGTAATTTTAGAAACTGCAAGAAAGAAATTCAATCAATACGGATATGAAGCAATATCCGTATTAGAGATAGCGAAAGACTTGGGCATGACCCGAGGCAACTTGGCCTATCATTTCAAAAACAAAGAAGCTTTACTCTCTGCTTTGGCAGAAGAAATGTGGAACCGCTTAAATAAGGACAGATTACAATCCAGAAATTTTCCTTCCTTTCAAAATCTCCATCTAGAAATTACCTCGCTGTATCAAATCCAAAAAGATTATGCTTTCATTTATTTGAATAGTCATATTCTAAATCATCCAAAAATAAAAAAGAAATTTCGCGCAGAAACGAAAAGAGCTATTGCAGACAACAAGGCCATCATTGCTTTTTCAATTAGAAATGGCAATATGAATAAAGAACCTTTCCCAGGGATTTACAATAACCTCGCTTTTGTTACTTGGATGCTGACTTTCTATTGGTTTTCACAAAAAATAATATTGGGTGAAAAAAAGGAAGCGGATTGTGAAAAAATGATCTGGAGCACTTTGCTGCCTCATTTTACAGACAAAGGTTTAACAGCTTTTAAATCTTTTTTTGGTAAGAAATATTTATCAAGCCTAGGAAAACCATTCGAAAAAGAAATGGATTCCATTCTACCATTTTAGAAAAAGTTAATTCTACTTATATATGACCGTACTACATTCAAAACTAAATCCTTCCAGCAAACCTTTCCAGGAAAATAAAGCTGCCATGCTCAAATATGTAGAGCAGCTTGAAAAGCATTTGGAAGCAAGTCGATTTCAAGGAAAAGAAAAGCATATTGACTTGGCAAGAAAAAGGAAAAAGTTTTTAGCAAGAGAAAGGATAGAATTTCTATTGGATAAAGACAGTCCTTTTTTAGAGTTACTGCCTTTAGCTGGGTTGAACAATAAAGGCGGATTTGGAGCGGGTGGAACCAACGTATCTGGCATTGGATTGGTTGAAGGAAAACTCTGCATGATCAACTCAAACGTTGGAAGTAGAAAAGGAGGATCAGTTGATTATGCGACTGTATTTAAATCTTTTCGTTTGGGACAAATAGCGTTAGAAAATAAACTGCCTTCTATAAACTTGGTAGAAAGCGGTGGCGCCAACCTTCCTGATCAAGCCAAGATATTTAATTATGGTGGCGAATCATTTAGAGAAATTAGTAGAAGATCTAAATTAGGAATTCCAACGATTTCAGTTGTCTTTGGAAATGCAACAGCAGGTGGAGCATACGTTCCCGGAATGTCGGATTTTTCCATCTTTCAAAAAAAGGCAGCTAAAGTTTTTCTTGCTGGTCCACCATTGGTAAAAATGGCGACCAATGAAGTTTCAACGGATGAAGAATTGGGTGGAGCCGAAATGCATTCAAGGGTTTCCGGGGTAAGCGACTATTTGGCTGAAGATGAGTTGGATGGAATCCGAATTGCAAGAGAATTGATGGAAATGATCAAAGTCACAAAACCTCATTTCGAACCAACCGAACCAATAGAAGATCCAAAGTTTGAAGCAGATGAAATACTAGGAACCGTATCCCATGATCCTAAAATTCCCTTTGATGTTCGGGAACTAATTATGCGCATCACAGATGGTTCCCGTTTCTCAGAGTTTAAACCAGAATATGGAAGTACAATGGTCACAGGTTGGACCAAGATACATGGTTATCCTGTAGGCATTGTGGCCAATAACGGAGTAATCTTTTCAGAGTCCGCAAACAAAGGCGCTCAGTTTATTCAACTTTCTAATAAAAACAATATTCCGCTGATCTTTATTCAAAATACAACGGGATACATGGTCGGTAAAGCGTATGAAGAAGGCGGTATCATTAAGAACGGAGCAAAGCTCATTAACGCTGTTTCCAATAGCACTGTACCAGCAATCACATTGATGATTGGCAATTCTTATGGAGCGGGTAATTATGGTATGATGGGACGATCCTATGATCCAAGATTTCTTTTCACCTATCCGAATGCAAAAATAGGTGTCATGGGTTCTGAACAATTGGCTGGTGTCATGGAAATTATCCAACGTGCAGCAGCAAAACGTTCGGGCAAAGAATATGATGTAGAACAAGGTGAAATGATTAAAGCAATGTTGATGGGAGAGGCAAACGCGAAATCTTCCGCTTGGCATTCTAGTTCGGAGTTGTGGGACGATGGAGTGATTGATCCACGAGATACACGAACCTATTTAGGGTTTAGTTTGGCGGTGGTTTATAATGATGAAATTAAAGGGACTGACGGCTATGGGGTTTGGAGAATGTAATTGAACTTAGAACTCCTTCGTATCAGGGGAATTTATTCCCCCAAAATGGACAAAGGGACAACTGGCAAATAAATTTGCCAGATACGAATAAGTAAAAACTTGGGCGTTTATTTTCAAATTTAGAACTCCTTCGTATCGGGGGAATTTATTCCCCCAAAATGGACAGAGGAATTACTGGCAAATAAATTTGCCAGATACGAATAAGCAAAAAAATTGGGCGTTTATTTTCAAATTAAAATTCCTTCGTATCGGGGGAATTTATTCCCCCAGAATGGACAAAGGAATTGCTGGCAAATAAATTTGCCAGATACGAATAAGTAAAAACTTGGGCGTTTATTTTCAAATTTAGAACTCCTTCGTATCGGGGGAATTTATTCCCCCAAAATGGACAAAGAGACAACTGGCAAATAAATTTGCCAGATACGAAAACTCTATAAAAAAAAACTTTGCAAACCCAATAAGCATATGTTTAAAACTTTATTAATCGCTAACAGAGGAGAAATTGCTTCAAGAATTATCCGGACGTGTAAAAAGATGGGAATTCGAAGCGTAGCCGTCTATTCAGAAATAGACCGACACTTGCCCTATGTGAGGGAA
>CALIAG010000491.1 GCA_938041325.1 uncultured Saprospiraceae bacterium
TTGAGCAATTTAATTCGCTTTCCAGAAAGCAGTACACTCCCTTCTTTATACGACCAAAGCAATACTTTTTGGGAGCAACAAATTACAAAAGGAAGTGGTACGTCAAAAGGAATTGAGTTCGAATTCAACTACTCCGTCCCCAAGACAACTTTAAATTTGAACTATACGCTTTCGAAATCTACAAGGCAGTTTGAGGAAATTGAAAACAATGAAGTCATCCCATACGAATTTGATCAAAGACATGCTATTGCGTTTAATTGCTTTCAAAAAATCACTAAAAAGATACAATTCTATTTGAATTGGAAATTCAGCTCTGGTTTGCCACTTACGCTCTACAATAATTATGGACTTTATACTCCGATGGATAGTTTTTTTCAACCTCCAAATGAAAAGCAATCAAAGACAAATGCGCTTCAATTGCCAGATTACCACAGATTGGATTTGGGTTTCGTTTTTAACTTTAAAAACGACTTGATTCATCAGGAAGTTATTCTTGGGGTTCAGAATGTGTATGACCGTACGAATTTGCTGTACCAATATTATGCAACTGACATTGAGGAATTGGAAGGCAGAGGTGCTTTGCCGATTTTGCCTACTTTGAAGTATAAGGTTGGATTTTAAAATTTGTTTTTTGTTTGAACAGGATTTTCAAGATGTTTAAGATGGGCAGGATGGTAGAATCGGTATTGATGAGATTTTATGGATCAGTATCATTTTATTTTCAGATCCTGACTTTAAAAAGAGAGGAATTCTATCCCTTCAATCTTTGTCGTTTTTTAATATATCTCACCACATCCGTTTTAGTTAGAAATTGGCCGATTCTTGCTTTGCTCTATTTTCGATGAATATTTTCATGGAAGAAATGCTTTAGGTTCACAATTTTGTTAATGAGTTCTAAATGCAATGTTAACGAGTTTAAATTTAGCGCGCTTAATCCTCAAAGTCCCTACTTTTAGAACATCAACAAATTAGTCATAATTCAAACAATGAGGAATATTATCTTTTTGGGAATTCTTTCCATTTTTCTGTCTTTATTTTCTTCCGGTTGTTTCAAAGATAGCGTTGCAGCTGGTTCAAAATATAAGATACCAATAGTGAATCACGACTTAAGCTATATTCCTTATGACGCTAAGGTTGATCAGGCTGATTTTGTCATCTGTGATTCTACTGATTTCAGGTCTGGAAGAAATGGAATTCAGTATATCGGTGGTTCGAATAAACTACGAGAAGATATCAATTCTAATTTTGTAAGCAACAAAAAATATGAAACTTTTAATGGCTATGTTGTTATCCGATTTTTGGTTAATTGTGAAGGCAAATCGGGACGATACCGAACTCAATCTTTGAACCTAGATTTTTCTCCAGTTAAAGCACCTTCCGATTTACTTACTTATTCAACTCAATTAATTAAAAGTTTAGATACTTGGGAAAAGCATTCTTTAAACGATAGTAGAATGGAGTTTTCAAAATTCATCAATTTAAAATTTAACAATGGCCAGATTCAACACATTTTATTATAAGGTTTTTTGCTTTATGTTTTTTATTTCTGGCTATCATCTTAACAGTCTTTCTGCTCAAGGAAACTGTTTGGTATTTCCAGAAAATAGTGGCGAACGCAAAGCATGCGAATTGAGTTATTTAGCCGTTGAAGAGTCCCAAGGAAGTAAAGAATCGCAAGCACTATTTGACAAAGCCATTCAAATTGGTCCAAATTACGCTTGGGCTTATTACGAGAAGTCCGTCCCTTTTTTCAAACGTGGAATGTTTGCAGAAGGAGTAAGTTTAATCAATAAAGCCATTGAATTGGAGCCACAGAATTACTTGTTCTACAGAGCATATTGGTATTTCTATCAGCGCAGCTATGAATTCTGCATTCAAGATCTAGAGCAACTTTATTCCGTACATCAACCCTCCTATGTTACAACTCCAGGTGGAGAATTAGAGATGAGATTATTGTTAGCCATGGCTTATGCTCAGTCTGGCAATGTATCCAAAGGGATCGATTGGATTTTGCATTTAATGGATAAATACAAAGATCAACCTCAGTTAAAAGGATTCTATGATCACTTCTGTCTTGGTGTTTTGTATTATAAAAACAATCAGTTTGATTTGGCTGAATCAGAACTTGAAAAACAATTGATTGTCGATGATACTTTCGCGGATACTTATCATTACCTCGGATTGATTAAAGAAAAACAAGCTGAGAAAAAAATAGCAGAAGGCTATTTTAAGCAAGCAATGGCAAGGATGAATAAGGAACATCAAGGGCATAGCATTAATCTGTTTACGGAATTTAATGTCAATAAGGAGGATGTTGAAAAGGTGTTGCTCAATCAGCTGAAATAAGTCTAAGAACACTTAACCTATAAACACTAAATAAACCGCTTTCCAAAAATGATGAACATTGTATTCACCAACTTTTAGTGTCAATTCCTCCCTCTTTCCCAATCATTTCCGTATTTTCATTTTGAACCATAAAATGAAAAATCATGCGCACACGCATTTCCCCATTATTTCTCCTTTTCTTTCTATTTTCTAATGCTCTTTTTTCACAAGACGGACCAAAAGAAAAACTAGAAGCCATCGCCATTATTGACCAGAAAATAATGATGCCGATGAGAGATGGTATCAAATTGGCAACCGACATTTATCGGCCGAAAACAGATGAAAAAGTTCCAATCATTTTTTCTAAAACACCTTATAACTTCAACACTTTTGGTGATGGTAAAGAAAAGACCAGAACCTATGAAAGAGCATACGAAGCGGTAAGTCGAGGTTTTGCTTATGTCGTTCAGAATGAGCGAGGTAGGTATTTTTCTGAAGGAGAATGGGATATTTTAGGAGTACCTACTACAGATGGCTATGATGCTTTTGAATGGATGTCCAAACAGGATTGGTGCAATGGAAAGGTAGCCACCTATGGTTGCTCCTCTACTGCGGAGTGGCAAATGGCAGTTGCGGCTTTGGATCATCCGGCACATGCAGCGATGGTGCCAATGGGCTATGGAGCAGGTGTGGGACGCGTTGGGGAGTTTTATGAACAAGGAAATTGGTTTAGAGGCGGAGTGCAACAGATGCTGTTTACCTCTTGGTTGTACAGTGTGCAGAATGACGAATTTATGCCAAAGTTCCCAAAAGGAATGTCGCAAGACGATTATCTAAGGGTTCAGCGCTTTTTTGATATGGCGAAGGAAACGCCAAAAGTGGATTGGGCAGAAGGCTTGAAACATTTACCGGTCCAGGATATCATCAAAAACCAAAATGGTCCAAAAGGGATTTATGAAAAGATGATCCGGACGAAACCGAATGATCCATCTTGGTATAAAGGTGGTTTGTATCATGACAATATGCCCTTTGGCGTTCCAAGTTTTTGGTTTGTGTCGTGGTACGATGTTTCTAGTTCACCTAATTTAGCGCTTTACAATCATGTTAGAAATATGAAGGATAAATCGATTGCGGATAACCAATATTTAGTGATTGCACCAACCTTGCATTGTCGTTATACTCGTGCTACTGAAAACACGATTGTAGGTGAAAGAAGCGTAGGTGATGCAAGGCTAAATTATGATGAACAAATCTATGGCTGGTTTGACTATTGGTTAAAAGGAGATACCAAAAAAGATCCGAAGAATATGCCTCGCGTTCAGTATTATACAATGGGTTCGAATACCTGGCAGACTGCGACTTCTTGGCCGCCTGAAGATGTGGAAATGACCACTTTTTATTTAGATAGCAAAGAAGGAGCAAACAGTAGATTTGGAGATGGAACGCTTATGCAGAAATCAGCAGGTAAAGAAGATACTTCTGATGGATTCGTTTATGACCCAGAGAATCCTGTACCGTCATATGGTGGGAACGTTTGTTGTACAGGAAATGCGGTAAAAGGCGGATCTTTTGACCAGCAGCAAATGGAAGCGAGGAATGATATTTTGGTTTACTCTACTCCGCCTTTGACTGAAGGAGTTGAGGTGAGTGGGTTTTTGGAGAGCACATTGTACATTTCTTCTGATGCTAAGGATACTGATTTTACGATTAAGATTATAGATGTTCATCCGGATGGTAGGGCTTATAATTTGGATGAAACCATTCAACGGGTTCGTTATCGGGAAGGATATGAAAAAGAAGTGTTTATGGAGAAAGGGGAAGTATATAAAGTAGAGATGTCTCCAATGTCGACGAGTAATTATTTTGCAAAAGGACATCAGATTAGGATTGAGGTTTCAAGTAGTAATTTCCCTCGCTTTGAGCGGAATATGAATACTGGTGGGGATAATTTTGATGAGGCGAAAGGGGTTGTTGCTAAGAATCGGGTTCATCATTCTGAGGAGTTTCCTTCTCAGATTCGTTTGCCGATTAAGAGGTGATTGTTTGGTTTTTTTGGCTTTTATTGATTTTAAGGTTTGTCGGAAATTAAATTTGTTTTTCGCAATGGTCTGAAACTTGAGAAACTCAGACAGTATTTTGTTCTTAACGTTTTTAGATCTTTTTCCACTAAGGCCGGGATTAACCATCTTCTTTAAAACTAAAGTTTTTACTTTAAATAAAAGACTAATTATTCTAAAAAAGGATATTCTTAAATCAGATTGCCAATTAAAAACAAATATTCAAAAATGAGTTTTTTAAATGCGGAATGGCGGAAATTGATTATGGCGAATTACAAAGTCGATCCGTCTATTCTAAATTCCTTTGTACCAGCAAAGACGGAATTGGATTTGTACAAAGGAGACTGCTTTGTAAGTCTGGTGGGTTTTATGTTTTTAAATACTAAGTTGCTTGGCATAAAGGTTCCATTTCATATTAACTTTGAAGAAGTCAATCTTCGTTTTTATGTACGGCATCATGATGGTGAATCTTGGAAAAGAGGAGTTGTTTTCATCAAGGAAATTGTTCCTAAACCAGCATTGAGTTTGGTGGCTAACGTGGTCTATAAGGAACATTATGAGACGATGCCGATGAAACATACCTGGAAGCTTGGAAGCGAAAAAAATGAAGTCGCCTATGCTTGGAAATTCAATAAGCAGTGGCACAGTATCAAGGTCGAAACGGAACCAGAAAGCATTCCTATCCCTGCAAATAGCGAGACAGAATTTATAACGGAACACTATTGGGGCTATTCTATGAAAACATCAACGAGTACGGTTGAATACGAAGTTACTCATCCTAAATGGGAGCACTACCCTATTCGATCCCACGAAATTAAAGTAGATTTTGGTAAAGTCTATGGAAAGAAATTTGAAATACTAAACAATGTAAATCCATCTAGTGTCTATCTCGCCGAAGGGTCTATTATTACTGTGGAAAGTAGAAAGATCATTTAATGAATTCACAAAACGTAATTCCTTGTTTTGCGTTTCTCTTTCATAAATTTATGCAATCGGTTACTTAGATAAAGAACTATCATTAGTGTAATCATTTTCTCTAGTTTAAAAAAAGCAAGCATCAATTAATAATGCTTGCTTTCAAATTATCTATATTGAAAACTCGGAAAAGTTTTAAGCAATCGGGATATCTTGACGAGTTGTTTGATGGTCCTCTAGTTTTGCTAGTTTAAGCACCAATACTCCATTTGTATATTCCGCTTTGATCGCATCCATATCGATCTTTTTATTCAAATCAAATTGACGGGTAAATCCTCCTGGTCGATACTCTCGGATTTTCCATTTTGCATTTCCTTCCAAATCAATTTCTTTAGGCTCGACTTTGATTGTCAAAATTCGGTTAGCAACTGAAATTTTAAAATCACTTTTTTCGAGTCCTGCGGCAAATAAAGACAACTCATATTCGTCATCAGTCTCTACAATATTTACAGGAATGCTGGTGCCATGCATATTCTCTTTCATATTGTTGGCCCATTTTCTTACTCTTTCTGCTTTGCGATTTTTACGTGCCATTCTAGCATTCCATTTATCGCTGCAGGTATTTTGGTAGTACATAATTAATTATTATATTTTTTAGAAAAGTTATTTATGGAAGATTGAACTTCCTTTTGGTTCAATCAGCATTTCCTATATTTCTAGCCTTAGGAAATGTGATTCTATCCGTTATTTAACTTCAATTATTCGCTCATCATAATCGTAGTCATATTCTCTTTCTTCTTTCCAAAAACGAAAATTGGGGTCACTTTTGAATTCGTTCCATCTGAAAAAATTCCCATGTCCCTCTCTTCTTTCATCCTCTCGACTGTAATCATCTTCATAATAATCCCTGTCGTTTCTATTGTACGCATAATCGTATTCCTTTCTATAAAAAATGGAATGGACTATTTTAAATACAAACGCAAGAATAAAAGCCATAACTAAGAATTTTGCAAAAAATACAAATAGAATCAATGTTAAAGCTGTCCCGAAGAAAAACCTAAAAGGTCTCATTTTATTTAAATTTAAGTGGTTACGAAATATTTGTAAACTTTAGAATCTCAATTCATTCACATAAGCTTACATCTAAATAACACAAATTAGTCCTTCGAGTTTTGTCAAAAAGAGCAAAACAGCCGCTTATTCGATAAACGTGGATGAACAATCGACAAAGAGAGAATTTGAAGTTAATAGATTTGAAAAAGTAAATAAGCAAAGGTCTTACTCAGGAATTTTTATTAATTTGAGAGCACAACTAACAAATATGAAAACTTCCGAGAAAGCAATAACATTTGCTGCAATTTTCGTCAGCGCCTTAGCCCTTTTCGTATCTGTGTACCAAACCATAATCATGCAAAGGTCTCAACATGCTGAAGTATGGCCATATATTGAGATCGGGCAAAGTTTTAGTCCCGAACATTATGAAATCCAAGTTAAAAACAAAGGAATTGGGCCTGCGAAAATTAAAGACGTTACCTACAGAATAGCAGATAAGAAATTCAACAAAATACATGATGCTGTTGATTACTTTTATGAATTAGACAATGTTCCAGATTCCAATTCAAGTTATCAATACTCGAATATTTCTGGAGGAAGGCATGTCATTTTATCAGGAGAAAAAGCCATTATTTATAGAACCACCGATAGCCTAGTCATTCGAAATATTATTAAAAAAACGCCTAATCGGCTTCTGATTGAGGTCAAATATTGTTCGGTTTACGATGAATGCTGGACGATCAACTTTCCATAAGACTCCATTCTATATCGAATAGGAACTCCATTTTTAATACCTCAAAAAATCAATCAAAATGAAATATTCAATCTTTTTAATTCTGTTTCTTGCATTTCAAACAATCCTAGCCCAAGATACTTTTTCCATTGTTGCTGTTGATCCGGAAACAGGAGAAATCGGATCTGCCGGTGCAAGTTGTGTCGATGGTGCAGCCAGCTTAGGAGGGGTAATTATTATAAACCAAATACTTCCAGGTATCGGTGCGGTCAATGGTCAAGCTTGGATTTGTGTAAATCCACATATCAACTTAGACAATGCAATCCTTAGAATGTCAGAGGGCATGTCTCCTCAAGAAATTATCACTTGGCTTCAAGCAAACGATGCTTGCGCATCACAGAACTTTAATTCAGAATTCAGGCAATATGGAATAGTTGATTTTGACATCAATGATGAACCAAGAGCTGCAGCTTTCACCGGTTCTTCGGCGGATGATTACAAAGGTCACATTGTTGGCCCAAACTATGCCATCCAAGGAAACATCTTATTGGGGCCAGAAATTTTGGAAAACATGGAAGCAGGTTTTTTAAATACCTCAGGAGATTTAGCTGCAAAACTAATGGCGGCTTTACAAGGAGCCAACGTACCTGGTGCTGATTCAAGATGTTTGGCGAGAGGAACTTCTTCTACGTCAGGCTACCTTCGCGTTTTGAAATCTGTAGACAGCCCTTCCCTTCCATATTTGGAAATTAATGTCGAAGAAATGCCTTTTGGTCAGGAAACTATAGATAGCATTCAAACCCTTTATGATGCTTGGAATACCGTACTGAGTGTTGAAGAACTTCAACAAAATCAATTGGACTTAAGCATTAGACCCAACCCAGTAAAGTCTGTTTTACATTTAAAAAATAACGAACAAACAAGCATAGCAAAATATACGCTTTTAAACATAGACGGAAAAATGCTTAAATCGAATTCTGGTGCATTTACAAGTAATTTGAAAATTAATACAGAGGATTTATTACCCGGATTTTATTTACTCAAAGTTGTAGATGTTAACAATAAACAAGCTTTCAAGAAATTCATTAAACAATAGACCATCTATTTTGATTTAG
>CALIAG010000492.1 GCA_938041325.1 uncultured Saprospiraceae bacterium
TCCAATATTAGCTCAGGTAAAGGAAAACTAAGTGATGTTTTATTTATCGAAAGAAAGAGGAAATTTTTAGAGGCAGATATGGACTTGATTTCTAAGAAAATAGAACAGCCGACCATTCTTATAAATAGATGGATCGGAAAAGAACAAGATAATATCATAATAGTTAATCAAAAGCTTGAGCATGATGAAAACAAAGAGGAATTGATTCAGTATGCGAATAATCATCATCCTCAATATTTGAAATTAGAAACATATAGAAATGCATCCAATTCAAAAATTGATCTAATACAATATGATGCTAAACCAAAGATTCGAGTAGGCATAGATTATTCATACATTGACGCTAGAAATGATGTAAACATCCCAGGAAATGGTAGAGATGTGATTATGCCAATGGGAAGTGTTTCTATTCCTTTACACAAGGGGAAATATTCTGCTATAAGACAAGAAGAGCAAATAAAACAGGAAGCAATTGATCTTAAAATTCAAGAAGTTCAAGACAAATATTCTACCGAAGTAAATCTAGCTTTTTCAAGATTAGAGTATAATAATGAAGTCATCCGTAAGTATGAATCATTGAAGGAAATCACCAAAGAAACTTTAAAGTTGATGCGAACAGAATACGCATCTGAAGGAACCAAATTTGAAGAGTTATTGAGATTGGAAATGGAGTTGATTGATTATGATTTGGAAATCACTAAAGCCAAATATGATCAAGAATTATCTCATGCTATTTTATCAAAGTATAAATAACAGACATGCAAAAATATAAATTATATATAGTCGGTTTTCTGATGCTACTAGGTGGTCTTGCAATAGGATGGATAGTAAAACCATCTACTCCATTGCACGAAAATCATGAGCATACATTAACTAGTACAAGCGAAAATACTTCCAGCGAAGAAATTTGGACTTGCTCTATGCATCCACAGATCCGACAGAACGAAGCTGGTCTGTGTCCTATATGTGAAATGGATCTCATTCCATTGGATAATTCTATGGGCAATGATGATCCCACTGTATTACAAATGAGCAAAGAATCTGCAAAACTAGCTCAAATCGAGACGTTTGTTGTAGGAGAAAATTCAAACCAACTTAATAAATCAATCAACAGTATAAAAACAGATGGAACGGTCCAACTGGATGAAAGAAGTATAAAAACCCAAACCGCACATCTCTCAGGAAGAATAGAAACAATGTCGGTGACTTTTGAAGGTCAATATGTTACAAAAGGACAACAAATTGCATCACTCTATTCCACCGAATTACTAGCAGCCTCACAAGAGCTCCTTACAGCTGTTCAATTCAACACTCAAATTGATGGGCTTCGAGAAGCAGCTACTAAGAAACTTAAAAACTGGAAAATTACAGATGATCAAATTCAGAATATTATTAACACGGGAAAACCCATAGAAACAATAAGTATTTACGCAGATCATAATGGCTACGTACTAAATAAAAAATTATCACAAGGTGACTATGTAAAGCAAGGGCAAACTCTATATACACTTGGGACTACAAGTAATCTGTGGTTAATTTTCGACATTTTTGAATCCGACCTTAGTAAGGTTCGAAAAGGAAGCAAAGTGGTATTTACAACACCAGCATTACCCTCCAAAGAATTCAATGCAAACATCACCTATATAGATCCATTGTTGAATAGTATTTCTAGGACAGCAACCGCAAGAGCAGAAATCAGAAATTATTCCAATCAATTGAAACCGGGTATGCTATTAAATGGTTTTATCGAGGTAAAATCTCAAAATAACAAGAAAGCCAACAAAACGATTTCTGTACCAAATTCAGCAATTCTCTGGACTGGAAAAAAGTCTGTAGTTTTTGTACAACTTCCAGATTCAGAAGTTCCATCTTATCAATATCGAGAAGTAAATGTAATTGATCGAACAGACTATTTTTCGACGATCAGCTCTGGTTTAGAAATTGGCGAAGAAGTAGTATCTCATGGTGCATTTGCTGTAGATGCAGCTGCTCAACTAAACAATAACTTGAGCATGATGAATAAAAATGTTAGCGTAAAGAAAGACAAATCTGGAGATGCTACACCATCCTATATTAACGAAACTCCCGCTGCTTTCAAAGATCAATTAGACCTACTGCTTACAAGTTATATCAATTTGAAAAACGCACTTGTTGACACTGATCAACAAGCAAGCAGCCTTGACGCTACTGAAGTAATTGAAAATGCCTCAAAAATTGACATGACTTTACTCAAGGACGAAGCTCATTTGTTTTGGATGGAACAGCTCAAAGCAATTTTAGATCATACGGAGAAGATAGAAAGTAATGAAGATATCGAAGAACAGCGTAATCAATTTGACTTTCTTAGCCAAGCAATTATTAATAGTGTGAAAGCTTTCGGGACAAATGACAAATCTTACTATGTGCAATATTGTCCTATGGCAAAAGGCAATCAAGGTGCAGATTGGTTATCAACTGAAGAGCACATTAGAAACCCATATTTCGGAGATAAAATGATGAAATGTGGAACCGTAAAATTAGAACTCAACTGATATGAAAACAATCTATATAAAGAATATGGTATGTGATAGATGTATTAGTTCTGTAGAAGAAATATTCATCTCGCTTGAAATAACTCCTGTTTCAGTAGAATTAGGCGAAGTAAAAGTAAATCAGGTTCCGTCGGAAAAGATAATGCAAACGTTAAAAAAGAAGTTACAAGAAACAGGATTTGAACTCTTACAAAGCGATACACCAATCTTAGTTTCAAAAATAAAAGCTGTATTGATTGACTTATTCTCTCAAGATGATATTCCTGAAGATTTTAAACTTTCATCGTTTTTATTGGATAAATTTCCCTACGATTATTCCCACATGAGCCGTGTTTTTTCGCAACATGAAAAGGATACGATAGAACATTATCTCATTGGACTAAGAGTAGAAAGAGCTAAGGAATTACTTTCATACAAGGACCAGAATGTAAGCGAAGTGGCATTCAGGCTTGGTTATGCGAGCGTCGCTCATTTTTCTCGTCAATTTAAATCTATGGTGGGCATATCCCCTAGCGTCTATCAAAATAATCCTACAAACAGAAAATCTTTAGAAGATTTGTAAACCATATTTTTTTAACATAATAATTCTCAACTAATGAAAATTTTAAAATTAACAATTACTATCCTTGTCCTAAGTGGACTATTTCTTGTGAGTCATTCTTGCAAAAACGAAAGTAAAGTAACCGAAGTTAAAACGGAACAATCAAAACAAGGAAAAGAATATACTTCAGCTTATATATGTCCTATGCATTGTGCAGGAAGTGGAAGCGATAAAGCTGGTGAGTGCCCAGTATGTGGCATGGATTATGAGAAAAATGAAAAACATAATAAGGAAAGTCACGCTGGTCACGATCATTAGACTAATGTAAATTTTTCTTTTAAGGAGGGCGATACCCACTGCCAAAAAAGGCAGTGGGTCGGAGTTTTTCGTATTCGGCATGCGCCTCATCCACTCGCTTTCAGCTCGGGACAAGTACTACAAGTTCCTATTGCGGAATATCAAGCATGCATCCAAAATAAGTCAATTAATAGTCAGTATTGTATAAATTATCGCAGTATAATTCGCCGAACTTTATAGAAAAGAAATACTTATGATACACACATATAATATTGATGGAATGACTTGCCAGTCTTGTATTTCAAAGGTCACTAAATCAATCGAAGCTGTCCAAGGCGTTCAATCTATAAATATAGACTTACAAGATAAAACTGTTGAAATTGAAATGGAACATCATATCCCATTGAAAAAATTTCAAGAAGCTTTAGATGATAAATACTCAATTTCCGCTATTAGCACTGTACAGGAATCTTCTTCTACAAATAATGAGAATGAAAAATCAAAATTAGCCCAGCTAAAACCGCTTTTTTTGATACTAACTTACATAGGTGTTGCTAGTGTTTTGATGCATAAGGATAACTTTGAAATGTTTGAAATAATGCAAGACTTTATGGGGCTTTTCTTTATCGTATTTAGCTTCTTCAAAATACTAGACATCAAAGGTTTTGCTCTTTCATTTAGTATGTATGACCCTCTAGCTAAACTTATTCCTTCTTATGGGAAGTTATATCCATTTCTAGAAACGATAATAGGACTTATGTTTCTGTTTAGATGGAACATTACAATTGCACATTTCGCGACAATAATCATTTTAGGGTTAACAACGATTGGAGTTACAAAAACACTATTATCGAAACGAACAATCAAATGCGCTTGCCTAGGTACTGCCCTTGATTTACCAATGACAGAAGCAACCTTTATTGAAAACGCATTGATGATATTAATGTCTTTCATCTTATTATTAGCGCCAATTTTTTGACAACCATAAATTGATATTTTCAATTGTCAAAATATGGCAAACAGTCAGGTAAAGTAATGCTTTATCTTTAATTTTATTAAGTACGAATTATAGACCATTAAATAAAATATACTCTTATGAAGCAAGTTATACAAATTTTTACTTTATTGCTTTTCACTGTTTATCTAAATGCACAAAGCACTGTAAACATTACAATAAATCATCTATTAAATGGTGAACAATTCGAAAACGAAGTTCAGGCAAGCAATGATCTTGATAATGACTTTATAATTGATCGATTACAGTATTATCTTTCTGGATTTTCTATTACACATGATGGGGGAAATATTATAGAAATTTCTGATCATTATGAATTAATAAGCATGCTAGATAATACAGATCCTATTACGATCGAACTGGGAGAACATAACATCCAATCACTTGAAGGAGTTAGTTTTTATCTTGGA
>CALIAG010000493.1 GCA_938041325.1 uncultured Saprospiraceae bacterium
ATTAAAGATTTACCCGAGTATACTGCACCTGATTTTCTTTGGAATAAGATTGAAAATAGTCTTGAAAAAGAAGATCGGGATGCCGTTTTATCTAAAGCATTGAATAAGTTGCCTGCTCATACTCCGCCAGATTTGGTTTGGGACAATATAGCAGAAAGTTTGGAGGAAGGAGATCCGATTTTAAAGAAGTCATTAGATAAACTTCCATCATATACGCCACCCGTTAAGGTATGGGATTCAATTGAAAATGATCTAGAAAATGTATCGGATTTTAAAGAAGAGAATTCGAAAACCTTAAAAGATGCGCTAAGCAAATTACCATCTTATGAAGGACCGGATTCGATATGGAATGGAATTGATGGGGAGATTTCTGGTCATGAAGAATCTAATAAAGAATTATTATCAGCCATAGGCAGATTACCAGAATATCAAGCGCCAGGCGAAGTTTGGAATAATATAGAAAACAAAATCGGAGAAGAAGCTCAATCCGCTAAGTTAAGTGCTGCATTGAAGGAATTGCCCAAGTATGAAGCACCGGATTCAGTATGGGCTCGAATTGAGAATAGTTTACTAACAAATGCTAAACCAAGTGGTCGTGTCGTTGGATTCAGAAGTATTAGAAAGTGGGCAGCGGCTGCGGCAGTTGTTGGTTTGACGCTTGCTGCATTTTTAAGTTTGCCGGAATTTAGTACAGAGCAAAATGCAATAGTCTACAGTGAAGAAGTGATGGAAGAATCAGTTCAAGGTTTTGACTGGGAAGAGGATGAAGATGCTTTTGAAATGGTGCAGGAGTTTTGTAAAGTGCAAGCATTGGTTTGTAATGAACCTGGATTTAAAACATTGAAAACGGAATTGGATGAGTTGAATGAAGCGCGAGAACAATTGAAAGAAGCAATTGGAGCTTACGGTTCAGATTCAGAATTAATCGTTCAGCTGACGCGCATAGAGCATGAACGTTCTGATGTATTGAAGAAAATGGTTTCTAGGATTTAACAAGGACTGAATTGTTGAATTAAAATAAAAAACAATAATCTACTAACAAATTAAGTAACTGTCTAAGCCAAGAATGAATTTACAAGATAAAATAATGAGAAAATCAAAAGGGCTGCTGTTGGTATTTTTAATGGGTACAGTGTCTATGCTGAATGCACAGGCAACGTTACAGGTAGTGACAAAGAAGATAGAAAAAACACTTTCGTTTAAGAATGGATACCAAGTAAATATTGAAGGAGAAAAAGCCGAAATAATTATCAATACATGGGATAAGGATGAAGTTTTATTGAAAATGGAATTGATTTCTAAACACCCAGATAAAAAAGTAGCGGAGAATGATTTGAAGATGATGAAGTATGTGGCTGATCGAATTGGCAAGAAAATCTATTTGCGAAATTATCTGGCTTTAGGAAAAAACGAAGCCAAGCCCAAATCAAATTTGAAAGCCAAGTATGAAATAACCATTCCTTCTTCTTGCCCAGTTAATTTAAATAACTATTTCGGGAAAGCGCAGATTCAAGATATTACAAAAGAGCTAAAAGTAAATAGTGAATTTTGCAAATTGCAACTGAGTAATATTGAGGGTAAGGTGGAAATCAAAACACATTTTGGAGATATTGATGCAGATCATATCAATGGCAGAGTACAGATAATCTCGAATAGATCAAATATGGTCTTAAGGCATTTGATCGGGGCGTTTGATATCAAGGCGAAATACGGGTTGATTCAAATCGATACGGACAGCAAAGATGTAAACCTCAACATAGATGCGGAAAAGTCAGACATTCAGTTTTTAAGACCTCCTATTGGCTTCAATTTTTCTTTGACAGCACATCATGGTCGGATCTCTGTACCGGACCATATGAACTTTAATTTTTTAGAAAGAACAGAAGAAATTAAGAGAGCGGTGTTAAAGATCGAAGGTTCTAAATCAACAATAAATATAAAAACTTCTTTTGGTCGAATAGTACTCAGACCTCAGGCGTAAAATGATACAGGATTTTTTGTATCAAAAGTGAAATATAATTGTAAAGAATCTAATTCTTGATTTTATACAATTGATTAACCGAAAAAACGAACTAAAACTTTGAACAACGAATTTGTCTTGGTCCTGTAACCAACGATAAGGTTAAGCCTTTCTACTTGTCAAACTTGAATTATCCTTTCAAGTCTTGAATAATTCTTTTCAAAGTATTTTTAAATTTTGCATTTAGCGAATGTTAACTGCTGTAAATAACTAGTGGTTTTAAAACACTTTTTATTGAAAAATGAAATTTGTAGCCTTTAACAAGAGAATACAACCTGTGCTCAAATAATGAAAACTAAAAACTTACTTTTAATACTTCTTTTTTTACCTGTTTCGCATTTCCTAAGTGCTCAAGTTGATACTATCGCGTATTCTCAGGAAGAAGCTTTGCCTGGGAAAATTAAATTTATTGATGCATACGAGAATGTTTTTCTAACACAAGAAGAAAATAAATTTCTTGTAAAAATCAATGCTTTGTCTTTATTAGATTTTGCTCCGAATCTTACAAGTTTTATCAGCTTTTTTAATCCTCGAATTGAAACGGCTGTTGAGTACAAAATAAGCAAAGACTTATCAATCAATAGCGAGTTAGAATTGAAAAACAACTTTCAAAGTTTAAAATCCAGAGCATTGCTAGACACATTAGTGATATCTGGTGAACCCGCTCAGTTCGTAGATGTGGTAGCCAACTCTCATAACATAAGGGCAAAGTTGCAAGTTGAATTGCGTTGGTATTTTCTGATGAAAAATAGAATTAAAAAAGGCTTAGCGGCGGACAACTTGGTCGGTACCTATGTTAGTGCTTACTATGGTCGACAGTTACAACATTTTAGGCGGCAAAGATTAACGGAATTTTTACCCGCTTTGAGAGGGAATGCAACTACGAATACCTTTGGAATTAGAATAGGCAGTCAAAGAAGGATTTTCGAAAATGGATATATAGATTTATTCGTTGATTTTTCAAATGTTTCAGGAGAAGTACTGAATTTTCCGAATGGGACCAATCATAAATTTTATACCATATCTCAACGCAAAGTGAATCCTTCCTTTTTTTTAAATACAGGAGTTAAAATTGGATATGCGATTGGAAAGGTAAGTGATCGGTATGATCCAAATAAATGTGAAGTTTTGAAGTGTTATCAAGAAAAGAATTCTCTAGTTAAAGTAGACTTACTTAATGCCGTACGCTTTATAAATAGTGGATGGAATGGAAATTTTTCAGTAGGGTATGAACAAAAAATAGGTAAAAGTCCTTTCTCGTTGGGAGTAGATTTAGAGTTTATTTATAGTTCTTTATTCTTTACAAATGAAGGGAAAACATTTTTTTCCTTAATAAACTTAAGAGGAACGTTAGCTTTGGAAGGACGTTATTATTATAACCTCAGAAAAAGAATTGCCACTGGGAAATCTGCGAATAATCTTTTTGCCAACTATGTGTCTCTGTTTTACAAAAATAATAATGTGATTAATATTAACGGAACAGCATTTTCTTCTGCTTCTATTTCTCCAAGCTGGGGCATGCAAAGAGGGATCTTTAATTTTGTTTTTATGGATGTTAAATTTGGATTTCAAGCTATTCATTTTTATGGAGGGTCAATTAGATTCGCCTTGTTTGATGAAGGGGTTCCTAATACTTTTTTTTCAGAATTTAAATTAGGATTGGTTTTTTAATCTAATTTTATGCTAAATATCACGAAATTTTTTATGTTGGTTTTTTTGGTCTTGTTCACCTTGTTGACAGGAACGGCACAGACCGATACAGTTACCTATAGTTCCGAACAAAAACCAATAGAAAAAATCAAAATTATCGATGCCTATGATTATGTATTCTTGACCCAAGAAGAGACAAAGGCCTTGTTTAAGTTAAACTTGCTTCCAGCATTGAATGCTACGCCGACTTTTACTTCTTGCTGCAAGAATTTGAATGCTGGTATTGGTACTGCCTTAGAAGTAAAATTGAGCGAATCTGTTTCAATCAACAATGAATTTGGATTTAATTATTTCTACAGTGATTTTATCGTTTTTACACAGACAGATTCTTTCAGTAGCGGGCCTGATCCAAGTCCTATTTATGAGTATAAAAAATCAAGAAATAACAGTACTTATTTAAGGTATACATTTGAACCGCGCTGGTATTTTCAGATGAAAAAAAGAATTGCAAACGAGGAATCTGCTGACAACCTGACTGGTACTTATCTCAGTCTGCCTTATAGTGTTGAATTTCATAAATTCAAAAGACCTCGTTTGGCTGAAAAATATGGCCAGCTTGAAGCCAATGCCAGTGTTCATACTTTTGGTCTCCGGATTGGGACACAGCGGAGGATTTTTAAAAATGGATACATTGATGTGCATGCAGGCTTTGGCTATTCTGTAGGAAATACGATTAAAGCCCCATTCAGTTCTGTACCTCCCAGTCAATATTTTATGACTAAGCGTGCAAATAGAATTGTTTCCGTCAGTACTGGCGTAAAATTAGGGATAGCATTCGGAAAAGTAAGTAAAGAATACAATGTCAATAAATGTGAGGTACTTAAGTGTTTTTTCGAAAATGATGATTTGTTCAAAATTAATTTAATTAATGCAATAAGTGTTTCTAATAATATTGCGAATGGAAGGCTATCAATTGGGTATGAAAAGAAGTTAGGGAGTTCACCATTTTCAATCAATGCAGATGTTTGGTTGAGGTATAGTTTTATAATTATAAATCAATTCAGTGGGCCTGGCAATAATCTTATTTTCGGAGACATCGCATTGGAGCCTAGGTTTTACTACAGTTTGAGAAAAAGGATAGCAAATGGTAAATCCGCAAATAACTTATCTGCTGATTACGTATCCTTGACTTTTAGAACCAATGCAGCATTTCATAATTTAATGAGTACTGGTGGTCGATTTCGATATAGCACGCTGTCACCTGCATGGGGAGTTCAACGAAGATTATTTGAATTTGCTTTCATCGATTTGAAAATTGGATACCATTTAGTGTATTTTTACGACACTGGGGCACAGTTTGCTCCAACGGATAGTAGAGCGAGCAATGTTTTTTTTACGGAGTTTAAATTAGGATTAGCTTTTTAGGTATGAAAATGAAGTTGATAGTTTCTTTGTTATTTTTGATGTTTGTACAAATGAGTACAGCACAGACAGAAACCGTTGAGTATGGAATAGACTCCAGTGCTATACCGAAAATTCGCTTCATAGATGAGTACGATTATGTATTCATGACGAGAGAAGAAACAAAGAGTTTGTTTAAACTAAATCTGATAAAGATTGGCCACGAACCTGTCCTCTTAAGAAAAGGAGAGGCACTGGATACGGAACTCGGATTTAGTATCGCTTATGAGTTCAAGTTATCTCCTGAAATTGCATTAAATCTTGGAACATTTTATCGGTATACAGAACGATATGTAAGCACAAACTTCCGATACCCAACAAGTCAGGAAGTTAGAGATGTTCCTTTTGTAGAATGGGATCAAAACACTTTAAAATTTGATATAGAACCCCGCTGGTATTTTAATATGAAGAAAAGGATTGATGAAAAGTTGAGCGCAAACAACCTCAGTGGAAATTACCTCTCTGCAAAATTCAAAATTAATAATAGATTCAACAGGGTAGAATTTAATAGTGCAAAATATAGAAAATATAGTTTGGATTTTGGGTTGGGTGCACGAATCGGATTCCAAAGACGCGTATTTAGACGATTTTATGTTGATATGTCTTTTGGGGTGGATTATATATTTGGTAGAAACCCTGGTTTTTTAGAAGGTTATGTTGAAAAACCTCGAAACGCAATACGTTATGAGAATTTTGATAGTTTTCAATTGACTACTGGCCTAACCTTTGGTTTGGCTTGGGGGAAAACAAGTGCTGATTACCAACCCAATAGATGTGATGCCTTAAAGTGTTTTGAAGAAGAATATCGCTTGTGGAAATTCGATTTAATAAGTTTGGCGCAAATCGCAAATAACCGATTCGCAGGGAGTTTGAATGTCGCTTATGAAATGAAAATTGGTCAAAGTACATGGTCCATTACTCCTGAAGTGGATTTGTCTTATAACCTTCGGTTTTTCGATAGTGAAGGAAATAGATCATCTAAGTTGACTTACCTCAGATTAGGTTTGAAAAAATATTACAATTTGAAACGAAGAATTGCGAAAGGGAAGTCAGGGAATAATTTGAGTGGAGATTTTTGGGGAATCCATACGAGTCTTTTCGGATTTGAAAATAGTTTTCGAAAAAGTGGGAACGTGGATGATATTGCTTATTTCGCTTTGACGCCAGTTTGGGGTTTTCAACGAAGGATGTTTAAAAGTGGGTTTATTGAATTTGTCATTGGACCGAATATTACTATTTGGGACAATTCAATATCTGGTACTGCTTTTAATAATTTTGGGATTTCTCGATTAAAAATAGGTCTTGCACTATAGTGCACAAAATATAAAGGCAACCCGAAGGCTGCCTCTACTGTTGTCATGGGATTAAATTATGTTCTTTCCTCTCGTTAAAAAGGAAGTGTGTATGACCTTATTTAGAATTTGTTATTAGTTTTTTATTCACTAAAAACGGTTTGGTTCCTGACATCAATCTATGCTCTGCACCATCATCGCCAATGTAGTAAACCCGTACTTCGTAATCCGTTCCGAATTTTAAAGTATTATTAAAATAGACGATTTCTATTTTTCCATTGTTGTTTTTGAAGGAGATCCCTTTCGAGTCGATTTTACTGTCTGGAAAATGTGGATTGCTCTCAATAAATGACAACACTTGATTTGTTTTCGAATCAATTACTTTCACCATGAATTTTTCATCCAAAATTACTTGTTTATCCGGATGATCAAGTTGCAATTCTACAATTGTATAATTCCAGTTTTTTCCGCTTTTAATATTAGCGATGGGACGGCCAAATCTCTTCTTTTGGGTGGTTATTTTATCGAACTTAATAGAAGTTTTATGAACGATATCATTTACTTTTTTAATTTTAGCTTCTTCAATCTGACGCTTTAGCAATTCTGCTTCTGTCTTCGATTGGTAAACGGCTACCTTATCTTTTTGATCGTTTAGCGTAGCAATTTTATCACTCAAGCTTTCTTTCTCTTTGACTAGCGTATTGATGGTTTGTACATCAATTTTGTTGCTGTTTTGAAGCGACGCAATTTGTCTTTGCAATTTGTCATACTCAGTTTGAAGGACGGCCATTTTCTTGTCAAATATTTTATTCGCACGATCCAGTTTTTTGACTCGACCTTTGTAATATTTGATGTCTTTTTCAAGTTTCGCAATGCGTTCTTGTTTTACAGCAAGTTCTTGTTTTAATGCTGTAATCTCGTTGGTCTTTTTCTTATTCGTACTTAGTTCTTTGTTCAAACTTTTTTCCAAATAAGTGCTCTCTTCTCTCAAGTTAAGAACTTGTTTTTTCAAATCATCAATCGTAATATATTGAGAAGCAGAAAAAACAGATAGTCCTAGAATAACTAGAGAACCCAAGACCCAAGCCAGTGTTTTACTCATGTCTATTGTTTTAAATTTTTTAAAAAATGATCTTGGTAAAAAGCTGTAAGAATGCGTTTGTTTAGTACTCAGTATTTAGTACTCAGTATTTAGTACTCAGTATTTAGTATTTAGTATTTAGTACTCAGTATTTAGTACTCAGTATTTAGTACTCAGTATTTAGTACTCAGTATTTAGTACTCAGTATTTAGTACTGAAGTTGTTTATAGCGCTTGGCCATTAACTTCTATTTTGAATTTTTTGTTTGGATAGTTGTAAATAATTGTACTATCTAAACCAATTTTAAATAGATCTTTTGATTTGTGGTTTTTAACTTTTGAAAGACCGCTAATCATAAAAGTTGCTGTACCATTTTCCATTTTTATTTGATCCAATTTGAATCTATTCAGATCATTTCCGATCCGGTTTTGGCCCAAATAAGTGGCAACTGCATCTCTGACTATGTCTCCAGATGATTCCTTTATTTTCACTCGGCGATAATCCATATAGCTTCGTTGAGCATTGAAATCATAAAAAGTTACTAATGTTAAAGTGCTTTTCGGTGAGGGATTGTTTCCTGCAATTTTTGGATTACTTTCCTCTGTTGGAGGAGTTTCTGTTTGTTCTACTTTAGGGTCGCTTTTGCAGGAAAAAAGCAAAGCGAGAAGCAGAATAGAAAATATATAAAAGAGTGTTGTAGATTTCATCATTGCTTATTTAGGAAGATCTTCTTCTTTCATTTCAACAATGTAATCTAAGTTCTCACTATTTCTAGCGATTGTTATATCCAATGCTTTCCAAAAAATAGCACTGTCAGCAGAGCTTTGGAATTTTGGTTTTCCTGTGAAAGAATAAACCGTTTTGTTGTCTTTTTTTGAAATTGATTTCAATCTCATTTGATCGTAATAATCTGAAATATTGTTTTCTTCAAAGAAAACATTTAAAGCATCTCGCATTGGATTACCAGAAGATTCTTCAACCTTTACTGCTTTGTAAATTAATGTTTGATTTTGCTTATCGATATTGTAAATCATGGCAATATCGTCTGGCTTTTCAGATTCGATAAAAGGTGTAAGGGAGGCGCGACTAATTTCAAAATCCATATTCGGTTGCGAATGATCGCAGCCAGAGAAAATGAATGTGCAGCATAAAATAAAACAATGGTAGATGTTTCTTATTTTCATATAAAGGTGTTGATCAAAAGTGTGTACTAACTCTAATTGTAGCGTTGAACATATTAAAATGTTTCAAATATTATTCCACTTTTTAATATAAGAGAAAAAACATTGTGTTAGTGGTTGTAAAATCTAAGGGAACGGTTTTCTTTATGGGAATTAATTTAAAACTGTACAATTCTTTATTGCAGTTAAGATTGGAAAAGCTCGCCTATTCTTGCATCATCTCTTAGTCTGTTTTTATAGAATGCCCATTAATCGTTTGATGAGTTGAGCATAAAAGCAATAAATTGCGCTGTACTTTTATTATTGACTGGTAAATCAAGTATATTTGGGTAATTCCTTCCTTTAAATACTCGAATTTTATCCGGGTACTTAAGAAAGAGGAGGCATTAGTTTTGAACAAAAATCGATCAAAATTGAATCAATCAAAACAAATCACAAACCATATATTGATGCTTCGTCCGGCGAACTTTGGGTTCAATGAACAAACGGCGACCAGCAATGCTTTTCAATCTCAATCTTATGAGTTGTCGAAGCGGGAGATTAGAGCGAAAGCAGTAGATGAGTTTGACGCATTAGTCGCAAAGTTGAGAGTAAATGGCGTGCAAGTAACTGTTGTACAGGACACGGATGATCCTGTAAAGCCAGATGCAGTTTTCCCTAATAATTGGATTAGTTTTCATCGAAATGGAACCATCTTGACCTATCCCATGGCTGCTCCTATACGTAGGCTGGAACGGAGGCAAGAGGTCATTGATGAATTGGCAAAAGAGTTTGAGATTAATGCAGTATTTAATCTTGAAAAATTTGAAGATGAAAACAAATTTTTGGAAGGAACAGGGAGTATGCTCTTGGATAGAGTGAACAAAATATGCTATGCATGTTTGAGTCCAAGAACAGATGAATCGGTTCTAGATCACTTTTGTAAAATCAATGGTTACAAGAAAATAGCTTTTCAATCTTTGGACCAAAATAATAAGCAGATTTACCATACCAACGTAATGATGGCGCTAGGAGAGACCTTTGCTGTAATATGTTTGGAAAGTATAAAAGACATCAATGAAAGGACTTTGGTGGAACATCAACTTCGGATTACAAAAAAAGAAATAATAGATATTACGTTTGATCAGGTTCTTAAATTTGCCGGTAACATGCTTCAGGTAGAAGGAAAAAGCAATAGTGGAATAGAATCCCAAAGTTACCTTGTAATGTCTAAGCAAGCATTTAACTCTTTAAGCGAAGGGCAAATTAATCAGATCAAAAGACATTCGGAGATTTTATTCAGTGGAATAGAGGTCATTGAAAAACATGGAGGAGGAAGTGTGAGATGTATGATGGCAGAAATATTTTTACCTTACAAAAAAAGAAATTAAAATACGTGCAAGCAGTTGATAGGCTAAAAGAAAAGATACTTTCTCTAAATGTCAAAATTAGTGAAAAAGATTTGTTGTATTCCATTAGTCTGTATAAGGAAAATAACATTTCAAAAGGAGAATTTATCATCAAACCCGGACAGTATGTGAAGCATTGGAATTTTATTATTTCAGGTTGCCTTTGCTATTATCAGGTAAAAGACGGGCAGGAAAAAGTGCTAGAATTTTTTGAAGACAATGAATTTTGTACAGATTTGTATGCTTATCTCGAAGAAAAACCTTCCAACTGTTACCTAAAAGCTATGGCTGAAACTAAAATATTATCCGTTTCAAAGTCAGATGTTGAAAAAAGCCTTAATCAATCTCATGAGCTCGAACGCTTTGGCAGATTATCAATGCAAGATTCATTTATCAAAGCCTTTCGCCGTATTTCACATTTGAATACCTTATCCAATGAAGAACGGTACTTGCGTTTATTAGAGAAAAGGCCTCAGCTTTTCCAACAAGTCCCTCAATATTTGATCGCGTCTTATCTGGGCATTACACCAGTCGGCTTATCGAAGATCAGGAAAAGACTGTCGAAGAGCTTGTAGGCAGACAAAGCTGAATTATCAACAAACAACAAATTTATTTCTTATGTCCGATGAAAAAGATATTCTTGATTTTTCGGAGATAAATGCAGATCCTCTTCAATATTTAGCCAGTCCCGGTAAGCGTCTTGCTAATTTTTTTCTGGACAGGGTAGGCCTTTATTTGCTTTTGGCAGGGATGATATTTTTTGTTGATGCTGTTTTTATGAGCAGTAAATCTCCCAATTTTGAAAGCATAGGTGCTGTTTTGTTTTTGATTAGCATCCCATGTTATTGGATTATTCCAGAATATCTATTTGGGAAGTCATTTGCCAAGTTTATGACGAAGACGAAAGTCGTTACAAAAACAGGAAATAAGCCTAATCTTCAAACGATAATCATTCGGACCTTTTGCAGATTTATCCCATTTGAAGCCTTTTCGTTTTTGGGAAACAAAGCCATTGGGTGGCACGATTCCCTTCCTGGAACCTTAGTCGTACAAAGTAATTATCCTGAAAAAGGGAAAAATGCTTATGTCTAAATCATTTACCATCAGCTTGTTAGCAGCTATTTTTCTCTTATTTCTTCCCTTTTTATTCCTATAAACGAAGTATAAAACATATGCGTATTGATTAATATGTAAATTAATTATATATTTGCAGAAATACAATATGTTATGTCCGTAAGACAAGAACTAATACAAAAAGACTTATTTAATTTGAAACGTTTGAAAGAAGAGTTGCAATTGCAGTTTTCGAATCTCCAGTATTTGAGAAAAGACAATAGTGACCATCAACAAACTCTTTTAGGCTCCCATTTGAATAAGGCAATTAATCAAAACATCATGCTGACTTACAGCATTGAAATGCAATTGATGAACTACGATTCCTATGTTTCCAGTGATCAGGAAATATCGATTCCGGATGAAAATTATGGTTTGCAGTTAGACAGTTTAATGAATTTGTCGACGTTGTTTTATGACAAATACAAAAACTATCAAAAAGAACTGGAGAACCTTGTATCAGCTAAGGAGCCAGTTGCAGCTTAGTCCTTAATGTGTTTTTAAATTTGAAATGCATTTGGAAGTAAATTCTTCTAAATGCCGATTTCTTTAATCTTTGAAAACTCTAACTGCAATTGTTCCAGTCTTTCGTATGCATCTCTTCCTGGTAGTTGATCCCTCCCTTTTAGCATTCCCAACAAATAATTGATTTGACTTATTAGCATAGGTTGTCTGTAAGCACCTTTCTTTTGTACAAGTTGTGCCTCCAAGTCTTTCAATCTTTTAAGTTCTTCTGGATTCGTATCTTTTATTTTTGTAATTGCTTTTGTAATTTCATTTGCCCTTTTTCGAGTTTCAGAAAGTAAATCTTGAATTTCTAAACTCAACTTTTCTTGAGCTTTCAAATCCTTAACACTCACACCAATTTTGGCAACGCGCGGATCTATCTTAATTTCGAAATCTTGTTCCAATACTTCCTCATTCACAATCAAGCGCGCTTTATAAATCCCCGGTGCCGCAACAACCCCTCCTTTGTACCTCTTTTTTTCTTCCTTTTGCCATGCACCAGTATGTCTGAAGTCCCAACGGTATCTGTACATGCCTGCCTCTGATTTTAATTTGGAATCGACAGTATAAGAGACAATATCTGTGGACATATTCCGAACAGCTTTTCTGGTTTCAATAGAATCATTGCTGCTGATCGAACGAATGATTTCGTTCTCTGCATTCAGTATTTGCAATTCAATACCTACTTTTACTTCATTTGGTAAATAGTAATCTATAAAAATTCCTGGTCTTGGATAGGGAGGACTTTTAGCGATTTTTCCAGTACTCGAAATGTTGTTATAGCGATAGCGAATCCCATCTTCAGGATTAAACAACTGGACTTTTTGTTTGTCGAATCCATCAAAAGACTGATGTAAAGTTTGTAGGTCATTCAAGATCCAAAGTCCTCTTCCCATAGTCGAAATAGCCAAGTCTTTGCGGTGCACCTTGATATCTGTAATAGGAGTGACGGGAAGGTTTTGCTGAAATTTTCTCCAACTCTCTCCATCATCAAAGGATATGAACATACCGTATTCTGTCCCGGCGTATAATAGCCCTGCAACGTCTGGATCTTCCCTTACAACCCTTACTGGGTAATCCATAGGAATGCCCTTGTTTTTAGTCAGCAAAGTCCAGTTCTTACCGTAGTTTTCTGTTTTAAAAATGTACGGTTTCCAATCACCCAATTGATACCGCAAAACAGAAACATAGGCTTTGCCTTTTGTGTGACTAGAAGGCTCTACACAGTCAACTCGACCTCCTTTCATCAATTGTCTTGGACTTACATCGTTCCAGTTTTTACCAGCGTCTTGCGTTACATGAATAGGCCCATCATTGGACCCCACCCAAATAACTCCTTTTTCAATTTTGGATTCTCGAATGGAATAAATAGTAGAATAAAATTCTTCTCCAGTAATATCTCTAGTAATTGGAGAGCCGGAAATGACTTGTTTGTCAGGTTCAAAGGCGGTCAAGTCTGGAGAAATGGTTTCCCAAGTTTTGCCTTTGTCTGTGGTCTTGTGTACGTATTGCGAACAATGGTAAATAACTTTTGAATCATGCGGTGAAATATGAATAGGAGCGACTCTTTGGAAACGCAAATTCAAATCTTTAGGATTGTGTCCATAAATAAATTGAGCGCCGACAAAGTAATTTTGTTGTTGTCCGGTTGTTTTGTTGTAGACTCCAAATTTTCCTTTGCAATTGACATAAACAATATTCGGGTCTTCAGGATCAGGAACTGCAGGCCCTGTTTCGCAACCACCAGTATCCATTATAAATCCTGTTGCTCCGGCTTGATGATTTGATGGAGGAAGACTTGGAACTGCAATCGTTGTATAATTGTCTTGCTGGCCAGAATACAGCCAATACGGGTATTGGTTGTCAACTTCAACGGTGTATAATTCTCCAGTAGGTTGATTGAATTGATGCGACCAGCTAATGCCACCATTATGAGTGACATTTGCTCCACCATCATTGGATTGAATGATCAATTTAGGGTCGTCAGGATTGATCCAGATGTCATGAGAATCGACATGCGGAGTCTTCATAGTTGTCCAGGTTTCACCTCGGTCTGTAGACTTTAGAAACTTTCCAGCCATACTGTAAAGAATGTCCGGATTAATGGGGTCAACTTCAAGATTGGTGTAATAGAATGCCCGGTTTAATAAATCTTTGTTATCTGAAATGTGATTAAAAGTTTCTCCTTGGTCGTCAGAAATGTAAAGTCCGGTTTCTTTTCCAGGAGCTTCCACCAAAGCATAGAGTAACTTTGAATCAGCTGGAGATACGGCTAAGTCAATCTTGCCCATTAAAGAAGGTAAGCCCTTGCCAGTCTTTTCCCATTTTCCACCACCATCTATGGATTTGTAAATTCCATTTTCTTTTCCACCACTTATCACTGTCCAAGGTTTTCTTTCTGCTCTCCATGCCGCAGCATAAATAATGTTTGGGTTGGTAGGCATGAATTCTATGTCCACAAAACCTGTAGTATCACTGAGGTACAAAACCTTTTCCCATTTTTGGCCTCCATCTTTCGTTCTAAAAACGCCACGTTCAGAGTTTGCCTGAAAAGGTTGGCCAATTGCAGCGACAAAAACGGTATTGTTATCTGTTGGGTTGATTTCGACAGCACCAATGAGACCAGCATCTTTCAGGCCAATAGAGGTCCAAGTTGTGCCCGCATTTATGGATTTATACATTCCCTTACCAACGATGACATTGCTTCTCAAACCATCTGAACCAGTGCCTACATAGATGACATTGGGGTCATTTTGAGCGACACTGATTGCTCCTATTGAAGGGCTCTCGAAAAAGCCATCAGAAATATTTTCCCATGTTGTGCCATAATCCTCTGTTCGCCAAACTCCACCACCAGTAGCTCCCATATAGAATACATTGGGTTCTGATCGAACACCTTCAACAGCGGTAACTCTACCACCACGGGTAGGGCCAACATATCGGTATTCCATAAAATCGAGATCGGGTAGTCCTTGGCCGGTAATATCTTGCGAAAAAATTGCAAAAAGCAATAATAGGTAAGTTCTTGTATTGTTTCTCATAGTCTAATTGAAGTTTAGTACTTATTTGACTGGGTTAATCAAAGTTCGTTAAAATCTCAAAAAATAGCTTTGAACCTGGTCAGAATCAAAGGCTTAGTCGCAAGTTTTTCACTTGAGATTAATAACTTGGTTGTTTTGTTGAAATTTCGATTCCAAAAAGTACTTTGGATAGGCAGAATAAAGATAAGAAAACATTTTTAATCTCTTTTTTGTACATTTTAGGTTAAAGGCAATATTGTACTATTATTTGTAGGGACTAATTAATAACTTCAAAGCGAATATGAACTCAACTAAATTAAATGAGTAATCTCAACGAATCACGGTTCAAAAAGCATGAAGATGTGGAGTTGATGCAGGCTTCTTTTACCTCGCAATCATTCAAACCTCATTTTCATGAACAGTTTTCACTAATATTGGTTGAAAACGGTCTTGCTGACTATTCTTATAAGAAAAACGAATATGTAGTTGATTCGGGGAAATTATTGGTTCTAAATCCATATGAAGTTCATACTGGAAAATCTTTGGATAAGGGGATTTGGAATTCTCGCTCCATGTATTTATCAAAGAACCTCGTACAAGAAGTTTATTCTGAATTGACGGGAGATTCTGCCATTCCTTTTTTTAAGAATCGCATTTTAAAAGGCGTTGAATTTATTTCAGAGTTTAGAAAAATCCATTTGGAGCTGATCAATGAAAAAAGTGGATTTATTGACAAAAGTAAGTTGTATTTACTCATTGAGGGCTTATTGCAAAATGCTGGAATAGAGGAAAAAGAAATGCATTTGAGAGGCAATATGAGAATGGTAAAAGTCGCTAAGGATTACATTCATGCAAATTATAAAAGCGCTGTTCCGCTCGAAGATTTGGAAAGAGAAACTGGACTTAGTAAGTTTTATCTCATCAAACTGTTCCAAGTTACCTATGGTTTGTCTCCTAATCGATATTTAAATAATTTAAGAATCGAAAAAGCGAAATCTTTGCTTTATAAAGGAATGCAATGCAGCGAGGTTGCTTATGAAACGGGCTTCTATGATCAAAGTCATTTTATCCGTCATTTCAAAAAAATAGTAGGAGTGACGCCGAAAGCTTTCGCTTAAATCCTCTTCTCAACTCCCAAAAAAGGAATCCAAGTACAACTAAATATTGGTTTCCTCAATCCCTTTTACCAATAGTTTTATCATTCCAATCGCAATTGCAATAATCAAGAACAAGGCAGGAAATCCTCCAATGGTTGAGATCATTTTTATACCATCTATTCCTGCAAAAGAAATCATTATCCAAGCTACGAGTCCAACAACAAGTCCCCAGATTATTTTTATGAATATAGGTGCTTCTGGGTTTTCTGGATTTATTCCTCGCGTGCAAATGCCACTCATGGCAGATATATTTGAATCGGCAGCAGTAACGTAGGAAAGGAAGGTGATTAATAAAAAGGCGACGCTTAGTATCGGTGCGTAAGGAAGGTATTCGAGTAATTTGTAAATAACAGATTCAGGTCCATTGTTTTGAAGGCTATTGAGCAACTGATTGTCTTCACTTCCGTTTAAAATTAAGGTCGATCCAGAAAAAACAATCATCCAAAAGCCGCTAAAAATAGAAGGGAAAATCAAATTGAATTGGATGAAATTTCTAACAGTATATCCCAAAGACAATCTTCCGAGAAAAAGCGCTGTAATGGGCGTCCATGCCAACCAGTTTGCCCAATAAAAACTGGTCCAACTCTGCTGCCATTCTCTTTCTAAATCGGTCCCGATCCCTGTACTCCTGGGCAAGAAATTTATAACATAATCCTTAAAGCCGTCCCAACCTATTCCCAACATTTCTATACTGGGACCAAAAATAAAAACAAATAAACCCAAGGCCATAAAAGCCCTTATATTCCAAGTGGATAATATTCTAATGCCTTTCATCAATCCAGAAACCGCCGAAAGCACAAAAGCCGATACAATCGCAATTCCTATCACAGCATATAGGATACTCGTTGTTTCAAAATCAAAGAATAATTTTAGCCCACCTGAGATGGCCATTATCCCTGAACCCAGAGAGGCAGCCATTCCTGAAATCAATGCAAAAAGACAAATCGCATCAATAAAAACAGACAGTTTTCCTTGTGAATATTTACCGAGTAATGGATAGAGTGGGGCGGATAAAGAAAAGGGTTGTTTTAAATTATAATAGGTCAAAGCAAACATTAAACCCGCTAGGGTGTAGATGCCATAAGGTGTCAACGTCCAATGCATGAACATGGTAGACATGGCAAAGGTCTGTGCATCTAAGACAGATACTGGTGGGGACTGGATATGAAATAAAGGTTCTGCAGTTCCCCAGAATAGAATACCCGTCGCGATAGTTGTACAAAGTGTGATGGAAAACCATCTCCATTTGCTAAGAAAAGGAACGGCATCTTTACCACCAATTTTCACTTTACCCAATGGTGAAAAATAGACGATTACGATCAAAATTAAAAACAGGAAAGTTGCCCAGTTGAATAACCAGTCAAATTGATTGAGAATCCAATCATTTATACCTTTGGTGTTTTCCAAAAATTGCTCCGGAGAAAAAATGCTGAATAGTACTCCGATTACTAAAAGTAGAAAAGGGGGGATAAAAACGTTCCATCTAAGAAGGGTACTAGTTGCTTTATTCATTCTTACGCAAACTAATGAAATGATTTGAGAATATAAATTTCATGAAGTAAAATGCTGAAAAGGTATTTTTAAAAAAGAACTAAATTTAAGATTCTACTCAGAAAGAAATACCTTTGATCAAATCATAATTAAACAGAAGAAAAGTGAAAATATTTAAATGGATTGGAATAACAATTGGACTTTTGATTCTATTGGCGGTTTTGGGCATATCGCTATTCATCTACAAAGCCAAATATGGAATTAACTTTTATGATACAACACCTCATGAAATAACTGAAAAACCCGGGGAAAAGTCTGTTTTAATTATTACCAAAACCAATGGTTTTCGCCATGGAGAAGCGATTGAAGCTTCGTCTCCTTTATTGTCAAGAATTTGCCGCAGACAAGGTTGGACGCCATATGTAACGGATGATACTGGAATTTTCAATAAAGAACAATTGGATTATTTTGATGTAGTGGTATTCAACAATTGCACAGGAAAAATACTCAATCCAAGTCAACGAAATATTTTTAAAAACTACATTGAAAATGGGGGAGGCTTTGTCGGCATTCATGGAGCTGGAGATGATTCTCATCAATGGGAATGGTACGAAAACGAATTGATTGCTGCTCATTTTTCCCATCATCCAATAGATCCGCCGCTACAAAAAGCTAAAGTAAGACTTAATGGAGCGGCCATTGATCCTCTGGTATTCAGAGAAATGCCGGCGGAGTTTGAGCATACAGATGAATGGTATGTTTTTTTTGATAATGCCAAAGATAATGGAGCAACGGTTCTCTACTCCTTGGATGAAAGTGGCATCACAATGGATGGATCGATACCTTTGCTGGCCCCAAATAAAGATTTTGGAATGGATGGAGACCATCCAATTGTTTGGTTTAAGCCTGTAGGAAAAGGCCGTAGTTTTTACTGTGGAATGGGACATCATGGCGATGCTTACAAAAATGAAGCGTTAATCGATATTCTTGTAAAAGGGATTAAATGGGCTGGAGGATTCCAAAAAACCAACGAAATGCGGATGCTGCAAGCGCCTACTCAGTAATCTGTTAGCACTAATTATTTATGAATTTAAAAATACCAGCGAACTTTCCTTTTCGTCCGGAAAAGGCACCTTTCTTTTATGGTTGGTTTATCATATTTATTGGAGCTGTAGGTCTTTTAATGAGCGCGCCTGGGCAAACAATAGGAGTCTCTACTTTCACCGATAGCTTAATCGAATCTTTGGGCATCTCAAGAAATCAATTGAGCCTTGCTTATCTATTTGGAACGATAATAAGCTCCTTCTTTCTTACCCGAGTCGGGAGGATGTTTGACAAACACGGTGCTCGGCCGATTGCGATATTGGCTGCATTTTTATTGGCATTTGGTGTTGCCTATTTGAGTGTCGTCGATCACATTAGTAATGCGCTCATTGCACCAGATAATAGCCAAAGAATTCTCGTAATTTTCCCACTTATTCTTGTAGGATTTTTAATCATTCGCTTTAGTGGTCAAGGAATGCTAACCCTAGCATCTAAGACCATGATGATGAAATGGTTTGATAAGCGCAGAGGTTTTGCTATGGGATTTGCCAGTGTCTTTGCATCGTTTTTCTTTTCATTTGCACCAGCAATTTTCGAACATTTAATTCAAAATTTTGGTTGGAGAATGGCTTGGAGAATGATTGCATTCGTTTTAGCTTTCATTTTTCCAATTGTAGTTTTAATCTTTTTTAGAAATGATCCTTCTGAAAGTGGTTTAAAACCGGATGGCAACTACAAAGAGAAAGCAAAAAATAAATATTCAAAAGACTTTTCAGCTAAAAGAGATTATACACTACAGGAGGCAAGGAAGACTTTTGCATTCTGGATCTTCGCACTTTTCTTAGCTTTACAAGGACTTCAATTTACAGGATTGACTTTTCATATTGTTTCTGTTTTTGAAGAAGCTGGTAAAACACGTGCCCAAGCCGTTGGGATCTTTCCGTACATCGCATTGGTAGCGGTTTTGATTACATTCTTTTGCTCGTGGCTGAGCGATTATATTCGTTTGAAATATTTGCTTTATTTAAACGGAGTAGGAGGCTTTTTTGTGGTTTATGGAATTGTGTTTTTGCATGGCGAAGTACTTCCTTATTATGCACTGATTTTAGGTCAGGCAATAGTAACATCAATATACAATGTCATAGGAGCAGTAGTGTGGGTGAGATTCTATGGTAAAAAAGAATTGGGAGCAATAGTTGGACAAGTCATGATGCTCACTGTTTTTGGATCGGCATTAGGGCCATATCTTTTTAGCCTTTCTTTGAGTCAGTTGGGAAGTTACAGTCCAATTGTCTATTTGTGTGGGTTTGCTTATTTTGTTTTAACGATTTGTACTTTTTGGGCGAATAATCCTCAGGAGAAGGAAAAACTTCTAAAGGATTCTTAGCAACCATTTAATCAAAAGATAGATGAGGTCTCGTGCATAAACTAACAAAAGGCCAGCAATCCTGTTAAGGGTTTGCTGGCCTTTTGTGTAAAATATAAAAAAAGTGCTAAATGATTTTGCGTTTTCCTAATACTCTTGCGTGATCATCGTCCTCAAACGCTTTTTATAATCATCCTCGACCCACTCTCTGAATGAACGAGTACTGTTAGCTATGCAATAGCAATAACGTCGAGTACGGTCAGCTACATCATCGTCCAGCAGGCGAATAAGGGCCAAAGCAGTGGCAAAATCATCCGCATTATTGATGACCATCTCTTTGTGTTGTGCAAGAGAAGAATCAAGAATAGCGGAAGTTCGCAATGATTCGTTGATCACCCGCTTACTTTCTTCTTCAATGTTAAAAGTGAATTCTGTAGTATTTGGAAATTTTGCGCGAATCTGGGCAGGCATTGCATATCTGAATTTCCTTTCTATGTCTTCATCACTGATTATGCTTTCCAAGAAGTAATTCGGACTACGGAAGATTTTTTGCCAATCCACCTCACCAGACCACATTCCAAAACGGGCAACGTTATTACCCAAATCAATAACGTTAAACGTTGATTTGCCAGGGATCACACGGGATCCTCTACCAATCATTTGAAAGTATAAACTTAGTGAGCGAGTTGCACGATTTAAGATGATGGTATCAATCGTAGGTTCATCAAAACCCGTAGTCAAGATTCCTACAGAAGTCAGAATTGCATTAGGCTTGGTCTTGAACCATTCTAATATCTCTGCTCTTTGCGCTCTTGAGTTCGTATTGTCCAAGTGCCTGACATCATATCCTGCGTCCTTAAATGTTTGATAGACGTGTCTGGACGTATTTATCCCAGCATTAAAAATAAGCGTCTTCTTGCCTTTGGATCTTTGTTCGTATGAATACACCAATTTACTCTGCATCTTAGAAGTAGAGTAAAGCTCTTCCGATGATTTGACGGTATAGTCCCCATTGATTCCCAATTTAAGAGAACCTAA
>CALIAG010000494.1 GCA_938041325.1 uncultured Saprospiraceae bacterium
TTTCTATCGAACGACTTTTGAAAAATTCAAATACAGATGCATCTTTATGATTTCTCATTAGATCAAAGTATCAACCTATTTAACGATTGTTCGTTTTTTAATCCGTCAATTCGTGGTCAACTCTATTCAAGCCCATCCTTAAAAACCCACTTTATTTACGGCATTTATTAGAAAGCAAAAATGACAAATAAAAAGCCCAATTAGTCGCCCTCACTAAAGTATGGTAATCAGAAAATGCATATCTTTAAACTGTTTTAAAATTCTCTTTTTCAACAATAAAAAAGGAAGAATTTAAAGTGATTCTTCCTAAATTTCACACAACCTATTTTAATGAAAAAATCATACTTAATTGCTGCGAGTATTCTATGGATATTCCTATCTATTACAAAAACCAATGCTGCTATTTTTCTTGTCAGCTCACAAGAAGAATTCAACGCTGCACATGACACTGCAACAATGAATGATTCTATTGTTTGGGAAACTGGCACCTATTCAAATATCTTCATGAGTATTAATAACGATAATCTTTTTATTACTGTTGAAGAATTAGGAGGTGCAATTTTCAATGGTACATCCAGAGTTGATATTTCTAGTGATTACGTTACGCTTGAAGGTGTTCAGTTTTTGGATGGAAATATCGGAACGCGAGATGTCATTAACACCAGTGGCAGTTATAATATCTTTAATCAAATAAATATCAATTCTTACAGGTCTTACAAATATTTAAGAATTCGAGAAGAGAGTCAATACTGCGAAGTTAAGTATTGCAATTTTGAAAATCGATTGAATTTAGATGATCAAAATATCTTATCTATTCTAGTTGACAACGACAATCCTGGCTACCATAAAGTACAACATTGTTCTTTCAAAAACTTTGCAGGAACTGGTAATGATTTAGGAATCGAACCAATCAGAATCGGAGTAAGTTCACAAGCAGATTTCATAAGTCGATCTTTAGTCGAGTATTGTTATTTCACAGAATGCGATGGCGACGGAGAACTCATTTCGAGTAAAGCCAGACAAAATGTTTACCGATTCAATACTTTTGAAAATAATTCAAAAGCAGAATTGGTACTTCGCCATGGTTCCGAAAACATCGTTTATGGAAATTTCTTTTTGAACGGGAAAGGTGGAGTTAGAGTTAGAGAAGGTCAGGATCAATATATTTACAATAATTACTTTTTCAACCTTAATGATCGACCTATTTACCTTCAAAATGAAGATTCGGATCCACTCGACAATATCAATATTGCTTTCAATACTATAATCGAATGTGCAGAAGTCAGACTAGGTGGGATTGGAAATGACAAACCGACAAACGTTACGTTTGCCAATAATATTTTTACAGATCCAGATGATCAGTTGTTTCGAGATGCGACCAATACAGAAACCTGGATTGGCAATATTTCCTTTGGAGATTTTGGCATTACTTTTCCCTCAGATGGTATGACCACAATTGATCCTCAACTTGTAGAAAATGCAGAAGGCTTTTTTGGTTTGGATGAAACCAGTCCAGCTATAAATGCAGCTGTTTCGGGATATGCTGCTCTCCCGCAATATGAAGGCATCGATGATATAGACAGTGAAGTTTTATTTGACCTGATGCAGCAAAGTCGTCCTTCATTAATTACCGAAAGAGATTTGGGTTGCAATGAATTTCCGCACAATACACCCATTCAACCAATCGCCACAGAAGAAAATACAGGTCCTAGCTATGACACATCTTTTACAACTAGTACAGAAAATGATTTTCTTCAAGAAAGTAATTTTATAAAAGTCTTGCCAAATCCAGCAAGCAGTGAAATCTTTATTACTGTAGAAACTGAAAAAAGCGCAACTATTAGAATTGATATTTTCAATTTCCAAGGTCAAAAGATAAAAAGTATTTCTAGGGAATCAAATTTTTCTGGAGCGCAAATTATTAATCAAGAATTAGAAGATTTTTCTTCTGGTGCTTACACCATTCATGCACTTGGATTGGATCGGGAAGGAAGAGAAAAACAAAGGCAGGTTGTTAAATTTATCAAGCAGTAATTATAGTTCTTAGTTTCCAGTATTCCAATATTGGTATTCTATAATCTGTTTAGTTTTTTATTCTAACAGTATACTTTTTATAAAAGAATAAAATCATTCAAAAAAATGTCCGGCATTAATCACTCGAAAAACTCGAACGATCAATGCCGGACAAAAGTGGTTTAAAAACTATCGCTGAATAGCAACTTTTTTCATCACACTATCCGCTCCATAATTAATTTTAACCAAATAAATTCCGACAGGTACTTGAGACACATCAATACGTCTTTCAGTAATTGTAGCATTGGAAATATTCTTACCAAGCAAGTCATACAACTCAATATCAATTTCTCCTTCCAATTCACTCATCACGTTAATTTCTGTATTTCCAGGATTTGGATACAAATTAATTTTACTAGCCAAGTAAGGATCATTGACTGAAACCATCATACCATCATTCTGCAAACCAGGCGTTCCTATTTGATCTCCTTCAACATGGTAAACATTCGTTGAGAAAGTCCAGTTTTCAGCCAAGTTATTATCAGCAGAGTTCATCACCGCAGGATCGACATTTAACATGAAAGAAACTTTCGATGAACTTCCCATTGCTGGTATATCTGTAGTCCCAACGTTATTCGTACAATTTGGTGAATCCATGTTTCCAATATAATTCCCATAACCATAATCATAACGAACTTCATCAACCAAAGTGCCGTCTGCTTTTGTAATGATTACACCATCTGGGCAAGAAGTATCTCCTACATCTGCATAACTACTTTCATTATTGAAACTTGGCTTTTTGTAATCGTAGAAATAGTCAAACTCAATCCCACCTTGTGCATCTGGAATATTGAATCCAGAAAAGACTGCATAAGAATTTGCAGGAAGGGTAAACGTTCCAATCGTACTTTGATTAGACATACTCGAAGCATCCGTCAAAGTCCAACCATCCATAACCACATCTTCGTCCGTCGTATTGTAAACCTCAAACCATTCCGTATGTCCTTCATTTGGTGTCACGTCCGCTCCTGCTGGATTGTTTGGCAAAGCTGCATCCAACTGCTCTTGAGTTGGTTTCAATGGACGGTTGTGGTATTCAGTGATGATGACTTCACCGGTTCCAGGATCTGTTGGTTCTGGTGGCATCATGCCATCATTGCGAAGACCTGGAGTACCAACTTGGCTTCCGGCTTCATCGTATGTAATTGTTGAGAAAGTCCAGTTTACTAGTAG
>CALIAG010000495.1 GCA_938041325.1 uncultured Saprospiraceae bacterium
TATCTGTCAATCGGCTGATATTTTCTTTTTTAGGTATTTCAGCAAGAAAGGTAAAATACAAGAGCTTGACTTCTTCTGTTTTCTTTTTATAAAAAGGATTGGCCTTGTTTATTTTTTTTAAATAACTGGGAGAGATAACCAAGACTGGTACTTCGAAGTCGTAAATTTCTGTTATCTTTTTTTCTATCAACACAACTAATTTATTTGCACTTTTTTCTTGCGAATCGAAAATCACATTCCCACTTTGGATGTAAGTGATTACATTTTCAAAACCCAATGATTCGTAGAGTGCTTTCAAGTCAGCCATTTTGATTTTCTTTTGGCCGCTGACATTGATTCCTCGTAGGATGGAAATGTGTTGCATGTGTAAAGTTTTGTATAAGGAATCTACATATTCAATTTAAAAAGAAAATCATTAATTCCATTTGATTTGCTCTGTTTCTTGTTCTATAATTCGTCCTGACTCTAATTCGATTTTAACTTTGAAAATATGACTACTACCTATCATTGGTCTATCCTTGAAAAGAAAATAATTAAAATGCATAGCATTAAATTCCCATGAGTTAGAAATTGCTGCCCACTCATCAACTTTTTTATATCCATTTACTTCGATAATCTCGTTTAATGAATTGCCTCTTTCAATAGTATTGAAATCTGAATTACTTGTTATTTCAATTTTTTTGACAACATCCTGCAAACCGTAGTCTCCTGGACTTTCACAACTTGTTGCGTTGGCCGTAGGAATTATTCCTATTTGGAAATTTCTATCTTTCTCAAGTACAAAATCAGCGCTAAAGAGTATTTCTATCATCAACGAATCACCTTGGACGATTCCATTTTCTATTACTGTTCTATTCTTATCTTTCAAAATCAATTCTATGGTCTTTATATTCCACTGAGTACCTGCATTAAAACATTCGCAGCCAATAAACCCGGAGACCAAAACAATCAGTAATATTGTTTTCTTCATATTCATAACCGACTATATTATTTTCTTTGTGAATAAGATCTTTTATAAAAACTATAATGCTTATAAACCAACTCCAGAGAAGCGATATTTTTATAGAACATCTGTATAATTGTTTTTTAAGCGCCGTAGGTGCGACATCTAATTGCACCAATAAAAGAAATCTCAATTATTTAAAACCACAAAAAAATAAAAAGGAAATTCAAACCAAATCATCATCCAAATACTTTTTTTCTAAGATCTTTAATTTCAATTCTTCTTCCTCACTTATATCAAGATGAGCTCCACGGATCTCTTCCAATAAGTCTTGCCTTCTTCTCAATCTCATTACTTCCTTTTCTAATTCGTCTTCCTCCCAATTTTTTCCTAAAAAGTTCAAATGCTCTGTTCCAAATGCTTCAAAATATTGACCTATGATTCCCATTCCCCAACCCAGAAAAGGAAAGACCACCCACCAGGGGGAAGCAGGAGTTGCTATAAACGCAACCATGAAGAGAATAGCCATACACGGAATAAAAATGAAAAGATGACTAAAGAAATATTTTTTCTTTTTGACTTTTTTTTGTGCTTTTTTCAATAAATCATCTGACATGTGCAAAAAATGTTTTGGCTTTCTTAAATATCCGATTTTTTAGCTACAATTGAATAGACATAGGGGACTTTATCTCCAAAATTTTTAATGTGGTATTTTCCGTTTTCAAATTCAACAATATTATTAAAACAAGCGTAAGGAGAATAATCATACTCCTCCATTGATTCAATACTCAAATTATGTTTTAGCAAATTTTTAACCACTTCAGCAATTCCATGATTCCACATGACATACTCTGACTTGATATCAGAATCCGGTTGAGCATAAGTTCCTTCATAGGTTTCGATAATCGGATCAGGGCTGCTATATTTATAAGTAATCTTTTCAAAATTGTCATCGAACATCCACACCACAGGATGGAATTCAACAAGTACAAATTGACCGCCTGGTTTCAAATACCTTGCAACGATCTCCGCCCACTTATTCATATCAGGGAGCCACCCAATCGTTCCATAAGAGGTAAAGACATAATCAAATGTTTTGTCGAGATAATTGGGCAAATCATAAATGTTGCAGCATATAAACTCAGCGTTGGTTCCGAGTTGCTCGTTGAACTTTCGTGCAGTATCTATGGCTTTGTCGGATAGATCTATTCCCGTTGCAGTTGCTCCCATTCTTGCAAGAGAAATGGTATCCTGCCCGAAATGACATTGCAAATGAAGGATACTCTTCCCCTTCAAATCGCCAAGTAAATCCAATTCGAATTTATTCAAACTTGATTTTCCTTTTAAGAAATTGTCATTGTCATAGAAGTCAGAATTGACGTGAATATCAACTTTCTTATTCCAAGAATTTTTATTGATCTCTGCGTAATCCATATGGTTTTAATGTTAAAAATTGTTGAATAAATCCGCTTCGGCAGCAATGAAACCAAAAGAGTTCCAAGAATCTCCGTTTGTGATTTTATCAAAAATGGCATGTGCCCGTTCCTTTTGGCCATTATAATAATACCAATTTCCAAGACCGTAGTTTGTAGCATCGTCTGTTGCTGCTGCTCCCGAATCACCGGTTGTCAATTCCTCAATGGTCATTTCGTTTTTATAAAACAAACACAATTTATGGTAAGTAAAGTTTTCAATGATATTCATCTCCTTGCTAATAATTTGCAAAGCTTTCTCTGCTTCTTCATCTTTTCCCATCCTTTTTAAAATCATATAAATCCAATGCGTAGAAGATACTTTGTTGTCGTCATTCGACCAGGAATCTCTGCATTTTTCAAATCCCGTTAATGCCTTTTGAAGATCATTCTTTAAATAATGAGCCAGTCCGAGGTGGTAGTAAATGTTTCCGTGTAAAGTGCTGACAGGAATGTTTTGAGCATTTGGCATTCCGTCTGGCTCGATCTCGTTTTCCGTACCTGCTATCAAAGTTTCTGCTTTTTCAAAATCAGCAATGGCTTTATCAAACGCTCGGATAGAAAGATAACGGTGACCACGATGCCGTAAAAGCCGAGGATCCTCCGGGAATTGATTAATCGCCTTGGTATAAAACGCTATGGCTTTCGGATAATCACCGGTATAAGCGATGAATCGTCCGTACCAAATATTTTTTTCGAGATCATCAGGATTCGCTTCATAAGCTTCCTCATGAATTTTTAATTTTTCCAATAGGGCAGAAGATGGAGGACTTGCATAAAAGGGTTTTTCAAAAAGAGAACTGGCCACTTTTATTTTTTCAGAAGCTTGTGGAAGGGGAGGGGAAGAGGAAACTTGCTTCTCATTTTTACAAGCAAAGATAGAACAGAATAGGAATAGAGTGATGAATCGCACAAGCTTTGATTTTGAAATTTAGGAATCTGTAAATAATCAGATGAAACCCTTATAGTAAAATCGCTGATGGATTATTTTTCCATCGACCCATCTTTGTACAAAAGCTTCTTCTAATTTTTTCTTTCCGGAATTCTTTGATTCAAAGATAAAAAACATTTCACCAGCTACAATTCCTTTCTCTTTGTTTATCGCATAACTCGTAATGCGTCCATGAACGGAATGGACAGAAGCCAAGTTTTTTTTCTCCTGTTGATGCAGTGATTCCTTGCCTTTTATTGGCAGATCATAGTTTTCTACTTGTTCAATATCATCAGCGTAAAACTGCTCTATAACTTCAAGGTACTTTCCTTCCTCTAGAAGTCTTGAATAAGCACCAAAGGTTATTTCTAAATCCATAATTTCGGTTTATATCTCAATCCTAAGATACAAGCCTTTTTTATAAAAAGTTCCCTCAAAATAAAAAAACCTCGCAGTCCACGAAGAACTGTGAGGTCAAGAACTACACTTGTAGTTTTTGTGTTTACCGAGGGTCTGTATAAAACTATTGCGAAAGAATATTATTGCTACACGTTTAGACTATTAGACGTTAGACTATTCAAGAGGAGTTTATTTATTAAGTCTAACCGTCTAACCGTCTAACCGTCTAACATCTAACCCTCTAGTTAGCTACAATCGGCGCCTCCAACAATTTGAAAAACTGATCAAGTCTAGGAGTAATTATTATTTCTGTCCGACGATTGGCACTTCTGCCTTCTGCCGTATCATTATCAGATTTAGGAACATGACTGGACCTTCCCGCAGCCGTAATTCTTGAAGGATCGACATAGTGTTCTTCTTCTAACACCCTCACCACAGAGGTTGCCCGTTTTACACTCAAGTCCCAGTTGTCTCTGATGCAAGAATTATTCATCGGCACACTATCCGTATGGCCTTCTACCATGATTTCCAACTCTTCGTGATCACTTACCACATCTGCAATTTTGCCCAAAACTTCTTTTGCACGGCTACTTAAATTCGAGCTTCCAGATTTAAACAACATCTTGTCTGAAATAGAAACATGGACGATTCCTCCGCGAACTTCTACATGAACATCTTCATCGTTCACATCTTGCAAAGAACGTTTTAGATTCATTACCAAAGCTAGATTCAAGGAATCTTTATGTTGAATTTTTTGAGATAAATCTTGAATGAACCCATATTGCTGTCCCAATGATTCCAAAGACTTATGAATGCTTTCTGCTCCAGTTTTATTGATGATGGCAAGATCAGACATGCGATCCAGCAAACTTCCATTTGTGCTCTGCAAATTATTGACCTGTTGCTTCAACTGATCTATCTGTTCCTGTTTTGTCATTATTTGCTTTTCCATTTGTACGACCTTTTGGTTTTTACAAGAAGTCATAAAAATTACGCCTAGCAACAACAAAAATATTTTTTGGTTTTTCATGTTATAGGATTTATACTCTAGTTTAGTTTAAAGTCTCTTAGAAGAATTTTGAACTGTTTTACACAGTCCAAGTAGCCTTCTATCCTATAGATGAAAAAAAGGGGAAGAGCGTTGCATGTGAGGTGAATTATAAAAATGTTAAACTGCTTAAAAGAACAGGAATAGATCGATTTACTCTTCAGTTTCGGCAATGATGATTGCAAATTTTCCATCCTCTTGAATCCAGTTTTGTTCGGGTAGATACGTTCTGGATACAAAGCCATCTAGATAAAGCGCATTTTTACATTTATGCTGTTGAAAAAAAGTAGCGAAATCATAGAAATTGATTTTGGATTTGGACATTGCAAAAAGTAGATCACCATTTGGTAAAATACCTACGCCGTTTCTGATATGCAAATTGCTGGAACCTTTATTAAAAGCGGGATGAAGCTGGCCATTTATAACAAGCATTGGGCCGGATTGAGTAGCTTGCTGAATAGTTAAATTATTTTGGAATTCACTGGTTTTGGTAACAAAAGCCTCTTTGTTTTTATCAATATAAAAAACTCCGTTTGGTTGCAAATAGAAGTTACCATATCCTTTCTTAATGGTATCTAAAGGTGTTACCAATTGTCCATTTTCAATGTATAAACCTTGTGGTGATAAGTCTTGATTGTACATGCCTCCATTCATGGCAAATTTTAATTTCAAATTCTTCTTTTCGAGTTCTTTTTTTAAACCACCATGGTTGACAAAGAAATTGCCTTTTTCATTCTTAGAATAAAAAGATAGATTTTGATTCTTAGGATTAATGGTATGACAAATAATACTTGAATCTTGAATGTAAGTAGAATCGGGCAGAGGTATGTACTTATTCGCATCAACTTGTGAATTGGATGGTAGACAGCTAAAGCTGAAAGAAATGATAAGAAGATTCAGGAACACAAATGTTTTATGAATTCTAATAGACATAGAGCAGCGATTTTGATTTAAAAATACCAAATTATTTTTGGCTAGGAATCAATGTCCTATATCCAAAATTCTATTACCTATTTCTAACCGAAATGTATTATTGAGATTGCTATTAAGAAAATTTCACTTATAACTTTATCGACAAATTGACTTTCCAAACCTCTGAATAACTTACTTTAATTTGAATTATGTAAAAGATTAAGGTTCAAAATGTTAAGGTTTTAAACATTAACATAATTGATGTCTTATTTTTACAACTAAAGCGTATTTTTTGTGTCTAGTTAAATGTAGTCTTCTATTTTCTCATCTAAAACTATCCGAATATGAAACTTCGTTACCTTCTTTCTTTAGGCTTAAGCATGATTCTCTGCTTCTTCGTACAAAATGCTGAAGCGCAATGTCAACGCAGTAAGACATCTTGTACTAAAAGTGCACCAGCAGAACGAACAAGCATTGAAAACATGAAAACTGAGTGTACAAAATATTCAAGAACCTATACTTCTTGTGCAAAAAATCGTCAAAGCAGATGTGGCGATAAAGGCAATGACAATATGAGATCAGCTATGCCTGCTGCTACTCTTTTAGCACTTGGTGCGTTGAGTAATGATGGCGAGAATTATAATTTTGCAACGGGTTTAGAGTACACTAAACAACTAAATTACCATATGGGATTGGGACTATTAGCAGAAGTAGATTTTGCTGAGAATACTCAAATTCGATTTGGTGTTCCTGTTAGTTTTTATGCAAACAAAAATATTAAATTATCTGCTGCTCCATTATTGAACATGAAAGAAATGCCAACGATAGTTGGGCAAAGTACTTCTTTTGATAATTTACCTGAAGAAAAAACAGAATGGGATACTTCTGCTGGTGTTAGAGTAGGTGTTTCTTATATGATTAATGCAGGTGGATTGATTTTGGCTCCTACAGCAAGAATGGATATGATCAACAAAGAAGTTTTGCCTAGTTTCGGTGTTAATATCGGATTGGGATTATAGAATATTTCAGATCAGTTAAAAAGAGTTTGTTCCAAAAGAACAAACTCTTTTTCATTTATGGCTTTATGGCTACCACTTCCATCATGTGCGGACACATAATCATGGCGCCCATTGTGTATTCTAACTCCTCTAAATCATCCAAAGCATCTTCCACTTCCTTTTCTGACAACAGTCCAGCATCAATTAGTTTTGGCATATAAATACTCAGAAAAGAATAAGGCCATTGCCAGTTCAATTCATCTGGCGTACTCATTTTTGACATTGTGCGAATACTGATGACTTCCAAACCTGCCATTTCGAACATTTTGGGTAAACGACGTCCTATATCTATGTCGCCTTCTGAATCTTTGAAGCTTTTTAATATTGTGGCAATCCCTTTTTTAAGAGCAGGGAGTTGAGGTTCTGTTTGAAATAATGACCAATCAAAATATTCATGTGCAACAAAGGCTGCACCAGGACGCATTGCTTTTACGATTTTTTCAATGATAAGCATTGGATCTGCAGGCCATGCCAGCGCCCATCTATCAAAGACTCCATCTAAACTTTCATTGGCCAGTTCTAAATCTTCAAAATCACAATTATGTGTTTCGATATTTAATTGATGGATATTATTAGTAGCATTAAGGTAATCAATGTAAAGCTTCGAACGGTCAACCCCTATGACCTTACCTTCTTCGCCTGCAATGAATGCCAATTCCTTAGTTGTAAAGCCCGGTCCACAACCCAAGTCTAAGAGTGTTTGGCCTTTGCCAAATTCTGCAATTTTCCAGCCTTTATGCGCCTCGCTGGCCCATATCTGATGCTGTAACCCCAAGCGTTTTAATTCCGCTCTTTCTGTACCTAAAATATAGGCATTGTTTTCTTTTTTATTTTTCATAGTAACTTACTTTTATCGATCTTTCAATACTTTGTAATAAAAGTTAATGAATTTTTTGAGTAATGAATTTTTATTTTAATCGAGAAACGCCCGGAGTTTGATAGCCTTAGCTATCAGAACGAGGACGTGACGAAGAGTAAAGTGAAAAGGCATAGTCAAAATGTTTAGAAATTTATTTTACAAAGTATTCACTCTATAAACGAATTTAAGGCCACTCCAGTTCTTATCAATTGCTGCTACTTTTATATCCACTAAACCAGTTTTTAGAACAAATTCTCGAATGGGTTCTCTTTTTAAATCGGTTTCAATATCAGAACTGCCTTTCGGCCAACTGACCCAAAGCATTCCTCCTTTTTTTAGAAAAGGCTTGATTCTTTTTATTTCTTTTTGAAAATGCTTAGAATGAGAACTGAATAAATGGACGAAATCGAATGACTCTTTCTGACCTCTTTTAGCGATGGTGACCTTCGGAAAATTATTAAATAATTCGAAGTAAAAGGATGGTTGATTAACCAAATAGACTTTAAAGCCTTCTTTGATTCCTAGCTTTTTGGCAAGTGGTGTTCCAGAATATCCATTTTCCATAGCTCCTGATTTAGGTGAGTAAAAGGATAAGAATATTGATTCATTTATCCTATTACATAAAGTCTTGTAGACTGAACCTAAATTTAAAACTAATTTTTAATCGAAGTGAATTATAAGGACTTAATTTGGATTTAAAAAGAAATGGTTTTCTCTTAAGGTCGTTTATACCGCAACTAATTCTTCTACTTTAGCAGGAATTGAGAAAAAGAATGTGCTTCCTTTTCCAAGTTCAGATTCTACCCAAATTTCACCACCAAGATGATTGACGATTCTTTTGCAGGTAGCCAAGCCGATGCCTGTTCCTGAATATTCTTCACGAGTGTGAAGCCTACGAAACATTTCGAATACCTTTTGCTTATTTTCATTGCTGATGCCAATTCCATTGTCGCTAACGGATATCACGTATCTATTTTTTTCCATCTTGCAATCTACTGTGACAATTGGATCGCGTTCTCCTCTAAATTTTACTGCATTGCTAACCAAATTTTGAAGCAACTGAACGAGTTGACTTCTATTGGATTTAATTATAGGTAGATTTTCATTTTTAATAATAAGTCTTCCATTTGAATCTTCTAAGCGTCCTCTTAGATTTGATTCTACTAGAAACATGACATCATTAAGATTGATCATTGTTTTTGGAATATCCTTTTTAGGAGTTGATCGGGAAAATTCCAGCAAATCATCCAATAAAGTTTCCATTCTATCTACAGCATCTGTAACAAAAAACATAAACTCTCTACCAGAATCATCCAATAAATCATTGTACCTTCTTTGTAAAATCTGTGTATAAGACTTTATCATTCTCAATGGCTCCTTCAAGTCATGAGAAGCGACGTAGGCGAATGAAGTAAGGTCTTGATTGGATTGTTTGAGAAGATTGTTTTTTATGCGTATTTCATCATTTTTCGCATTGAGCAATTCATTCTTATCCAGTAGAAGTTGGTTCAACTGACTTTGCATTTTATGCCTATTGTGGAACATGGCTAAGAATGCGATGACCAGCAATAGAGCTCCGGCTAAGCCATACGTTCTCATACGTTGGATCTTTTTGTTTTTTCCTAAGAGCTCGTTTTCTGTTGTCAATAAAATGATCTCTTGCTCTTTTTTATGAACCTCATACCTTCTTTTGGATTTGCCCATTTCTTCGACAGTCTTTTCATTTAATATCGAATCTTTCAAAGCAATATAATCCTTTAAATAATTATGAGCTTTGTCCATTTCTTCTGTCATGCTATAAGCTCTAGCCATCAATTCATAAACCTCTAATTTTCTCGGTCTGGTTTTTAGTTTTAAGGCAAGTTGCAATGCATTTTGTAGTAAAGGAATAGCCTCTTTGGTTTTATTTTGGTCTAAATAAATATTCGCTAATCCTATCGAACTTCCACTAGTTCCTAGTTGATCTCCCAATTCTTTTTTGATCTCAATAGACTTTAAATACAGGTCTTCAGCTTTGGTCCAATCTTCTTTTTTTGCATAGTTAGTTGCCATGTTTCCGTACGCATAAGCTATTCCTGTCTTATAATTCAACTTTTCTGCAAGGACCAAGGACTCTGTATTATAATGCAAACTTTGAGTATCATGATCCAACATATCATGCACACTGCCCAATGCGCTTAGACAAGAATAAATTATTCTTTCTTGTTTTAACTCAACACATAAATCATAAGCTTTAGTGTAATAAATTAATGCTTGATCAAATTGATCTTGATAGAAAAAATTCGTCGCTAGAATATAATTGGATTCAGCAATCATTTTTTTGTCACCTGCAGCTTCGTGTAATTCAAGTGCCTGCATCTGCATTTCAAATGCCTGATCATAATCTCCTAGAGTTTGATAAATGTAAGATATTTGTGAGAAGGCCTTTGCTTTCATTTTGCTTCCAGCGCCAGAAGATTCATTTGATATCAACTTAGTGTAAAACATCAATGCTTCTTGATAATTATTTCTACGCTGATGGCTCATTGCCATTCCATAATATGCCTTCGAAATGAAAAGTTTTAAATGGTTTTTTTGTGCGACTTGAAGTACCTCTTCAAAGTATGGAAAAGCTTTGGCAAACTGATCTGCTGATATGTATTTATTGCCTATAGAATATTTTGTAGCCAGTAGTTCATTCATGTTATTGTCCAGCTTCTGGCTTTCCACCACAGCAAGAAGACTATCAAGGTTTGCGATAGCATTTCCGCAATTAAGCAGCAATAAAAGGAATAGCGTGAAACGGGTTATCATCAATTATTTGATTTCTAACAAAAACAAAAAACAAAATTTTCAAAATGACTTTGTACAAAATACGGAGGGTATTTCATTGAGGAGGGTAAAAAAGCAATCAAGAGTGACCAGTATTAAATTCAAATAATCAATAATTATACCATAAACTTTTGTAATGTTATTTCTACCCAAAAAATAAGATTTTACAAAATTTGGCTGAATAATTGCTAAATATTAAGCTCTACCCTCTGCATACAACATTACACAAATCAACCAATGCATATGAGGGGGCAATTACAACTATCATTTCTTTTTACTTTCCTATTCTTTTATTCATCGTCTTTTGCACTACAGATTAATGCAGTTAATAGTGGTCCATGGAATAGCACTTTGACTTGGCAAGGTGGTGTAATTCCAGGAGGCTCTGATGATGTTACGATCGATGGATTTGAAGTCTACGTTGATGGAATCAATGTAAGTGCTAATAGTATAACTCTTGAAAATACTTCCGGAGTTTTTACAGAGTTAAAAGTATATGGGATCAGTCCTGCTTTGTTAACTGTAAAGAATGACATAATTGTAAATCATACAGATACAGGGGCTGATACGAAGTTGAGTGTATATGGGCTTGGAAAAATCGATGTGGGCGGTGCAACGGTAATGACTCGGCTAAGTTCCATGACAGACGATCATGTAATGCAATTATCGATCACAGGTTCGGGGGTATACGAAACAGATGCAATATTAGTTGATTACCATAATTCAGGTTTAGGTGAAAATGCATATGAAATTGTGGTGGATAATAATGGAAAACTAAATGTTGATGGTTCAGCACAGTTTTATACTAGAGGTGGTGAAGGGTTTCAAATGAAGGCAAACTCACTGTCTGATGTCACTATTGGCGGCGATTTAGAAGGAGAATTATTTGGAGGGAAAGAATTATATTTTGAAGCGACTAATTCAGCAGACCTATTTGTGACAGGTGCAGTAAATCTTAAAAATGGTACTGTTAGCGGTTTGATCAAGTTTACTTCATTTGATGCTAATTTAGCTTTCGATAGTACGCTTATGATTACTGCTCTTACTCCATCTGGAAGTATTGGAATTGAGATAAGCGGTCCTACTGGTCTTCTTTCGATCGAAGATGATCTAGTTTTCGATGTTTATTTTGAAAACACAGGTTCGATTGGATTAACAAACTCGGCAAAATTAGCTGTAGAGGGAAGTATCTTAAGGTTAAATGATTTAGGTGCGATACAAATGGACAATACTTCTTCCATAGAATTTTTGGGCTCAAATCCTTTTCAGATGATTCCTGCTGAAAAATTGACAAACTCTACCGATTCTATAAAGATGACGAACGTAATCATTAACAAACCTATAGGAACTGAAATTGTTTTGAATGGTGATGCAACTCTATACAACAACTTACATCTAACTTCTGGTATCGTTAAAACTTCGAATGGAAATGATTTGACTTTGGCAGATGGTGTAAAAATTACAGGAGCAAGCGAGGATTCCTACATAGCAGGTGCTATTATTAAGAAAGGAACTTTTCCAGATCCTACATTTGTTTTTCCAGTAGGACACAATGGTCGTTATGCTCCAATTGAAATGACAAAGAGTACTGATCCGGAAGGAACATACAGAGCAGAGTATTTTAGCTGCCCACCTCCTTTTGGCGGAGATACCGAAGATGGATTACACAGTTATTCAACCAAAGAGTTTTGGAATTTTGAAAGCAACAATACTTTGAATGAACAAGTAAATGTTTCATTGTATTGGACAGATCCTGTTTATAGTGGAATTCAAAATTTAGATTCATTGGTTGTAGTTTATTTTAATGTTGTTGATGATGAATGGCAAAGCCTTGGACAAGAGGCAACTTCAGGTTCAAATAGTGGTCCTGGTTCTGTGACCAATGCATTCAGTTGCCCACCACCATTTGGAAGCGTAGATATGACTTTCGGATCAAAGGATGCAAGTAATGCACTTCCAGTAGATTTGAATTACTTCAAAGGAAGCTTGAAAGGGAATAAAGTTTTCTTGCAATGGGAGACAGAAAGTGAAGTAAATTTTGATCGTTTCGAAATAGAACGTTCTAGTGATGCAAAATCATTTCATAGAATAGTCGAAGTTCCATCTTTGAATCAAAGTACTAGAAATATTTATCAAGTTTGTGATGAAAAACCATTGTACGGTGCCAACTATTATCGATTGAAAATGATTGATGAAGATGGTATGTATAGTTACACGAGGAAGATCGTTTTCAATTTCGAAAAAGCAGAAGAATGGACGGTGTTCCCGAATCCTGTTGTAAATGAATTTGGCATCCTGGGAGCAGAAGAAGAAAATAGTGATTCGAAAATTCAAGTTTTCAATCAATCAGGGAGATTAATGTACTCTGGAGATTTGGGAAATATGGCTAATGGAGAATTGCTTTCTACTTCAACATTTAATGCTGATGTTCCTGGATTGTATTATATGTACATTGAATCAAATGGAATCAAAAGAGTCTTAAGTTTTTATAAGGGGGAATAGAATTCTAGATGGTTAGACTACTAGACTACTAGACTATTAGACTTCTAGAGTATTAGACTTCTAGAAAGTTAGACATTTAAGGTCAACTATTCAATAAATTAATATAGCTCAACATTTTTAAAAGGAATAAGAGCGAGGATAATTCCGCTTAAGTAGAGCGAGGTTCTATCCATGCAATTATTGGTCAACAAACCAACTGCCCCAGCGTTTTGTTTGGAGTTGGTTTGTTGGAATACGATGTCATCGGCATCTCCTAATTCCATACCACCTTGAACAAGAGAACTGATTTTTGGAGGAAGAAAAAATGTTCCTGTTCGTGCTTTTCCCGATTGTGTGGAAGATAGAATGACTATCCATGCGAATGCACCCATGTCTTTTTCTTGCATTTCAATACCTCCTTCAATTCCAACCCAATAATCCGCTGAAGGTACTTTCGACATTGCGTTTTTAGCTCTGTTAAATGCACCATTATAGGTTTCTAAGTTGCTCATTGGTTGATCACTAACTCCGGAAGGAACACCAATTCCTTCAAAGTCGAATTTCTGATCAGACAACATTTGTTCAAATCCTAGTTTTACTGCATTTACCTTAACAGGATTTTTCGAAGCAACGATTACTTGCATGTTTATTTGTTTGATGTTTTCTTTGAATTTAAAATTACTTTTCTCGAAATATTCCTCGATTACTTTTATTTAAAATCTATTTGAACGGTCGTATTGGTGTCTACGGTTTTATCAAAAACAATAGATCCGTCTTGTTTATTAACCAAGATTTTGATTTGATCTTTTGCTGCTTTACTAACTTTGATGTCAAATGTTTGATTAAAAGCCTTTACTTTTTCGAGAGACATTTCATCCCAACTTGCCGGTAATCTTGGAAGCAATGAAAAGGAACTAATTCCTGTTGGACGAATCCCAAAAACGCCCTCTAAAAATACCCGACAATACAAGGCCGATTCGGCAGAAAGATGCGCCATATTTCCTTCCGGATATGCTTCTACTACATAGGGCACATGCTCGCCTAAAAGTCTTTTTTCGGAAAATTCTTTTAGTTTTTTCAATGAGATTTCAGTAGCGCCAGCAAGGAAGGTTCCTCGTAATGCATACAAGGTCCCACGATCCCAAAATATTTTTGATACTTCTGGTTCTTCTGGATTGATCTCAACGTGGACGCCATTTTCGGTCCACAGTTTTTCAAACAAAGCTTTGATGGTTCCTTCTTTTCGATCATTGATTCCCATGACCAATGGCAAACAAATCCAATGGCGAAGATGCTTGTGCTCTTTGAAATACTTGTAGGTTTTTAAACCTTCGATTTCTGCACCAAAATAATCGTCTATTTTTTTATATAAATTTTGTTTCCGTTGTTCTAGTGTCTTTATTTTGGATTTATCTGCGTCCATAGATTTGTAAAAATCAATGGCTAAATCCAGCGCTCCATAATAGAGAGCGGAGGTGGAAAGATTGGCAGTTCCCGTCGGGATCCTTCCTTCCATTTCATCTGATTCAGACAAGACAACCCCTTCAGCGTTCAATTTTTTATGATTGTATTCCAAACACCAATCGATCATTGGTTCATATTTCTTGCACAATTCTTTGTCTCCAGAAGCCATGAGAAAATGCAATCCGCCAAAAGCTATCATTGCAGCATCTCCACGATCTGTACCACAGCAGGTAAAGTCACCGTTCATTTCATAGGAAGCCCAAAGGTTCTTGTCATGATTAGGGATCTCTAGCATTTGTTCATAAAATGCTTTGTAAGCGTTCATTGCAGCAATATTTCCTGTATCGTAACCGAGATATGGGAAGAATGGACCAGAATATTCTGCTTGATCATTTGCCCAAACACCTGCGTAATATCTTCCTCCTCCAGGGGAATGTACCAGCCCCATTTTGGAATGAAAAATATTTTCAGCAGCCCGAATTTTAGAAAAAGCAAAAAGCGTATTGAGCGTTTCGTCCGGTGTTTTTAATACAAGACTATTTTTAGTTTCACTTAAAAAAGTTATTCTTGGTTTCCAATCCTCTTGGTACGTAGGAGTCGTTTCTGACTCTTTTGTCGCTGTATACATGATTTGGAAAGTATGCGTTTTCTCTCCAATCAATGAAATTTTTTCTGGAGAATTGTGCGTTATCATTCTTGTATATTTTCCAAGAACACCATAATCACTTTTTTGATTCACCAGATTGGCGATGGTAATTTCTTTAATAGAATCTGATGCGTTGTGAATGGACCATTCCTCGATTAAAAGTCTTTGATCTGAAGAAGGAAAAAATTTGCGGGCAATTGCAATTCCTGTTTTATTGGTTTTGTGCACAAACTCTAGCGTTCCATCAATATTGATTTTTTCAATAGGAGGGATGTTTAGAAGTTTCTTGTTTACATATATGTTGGGTAAAGCTTCTTCATCTTTGTAAAAACTTTTAAGGTAAGCCCTGTATTTCTGCCATTTGGTATCATCGTCTTTGATAAACCTGCGCAATTGCGGAAAGATGACTTCTCTTTCAACGCTTAGTATACCTGCTGTATCTATATCGTAGTGAATGATAGCGGCCACTCTTGTACCTGCCATTTCAATATTATCGGAATAGGATATTGGATTTTGTTTGGTGATTTGATAAGGAGCGGAGATTTCCCAATTTTGAGCAACACAAAATAAGTTTAGTGTCAAACTGAATGTAAAAATTAATAGAAAGCGCATTATTTGATCTTTAGTTAAATTGATCTGAATTTGTGAAATTATTTTTGAGGAATTCCGAGTAAGTATAGTTTATTGCCACCCTTTCCTTTGATGGCTCCTTTCTCCCATTTATAATCGTCGGAGTGCAATCCTTCCAATAGCTCGTCCATATCGGATAGGGTGTACGTTCTCGCATTGGACATAGCTCCATCCCAGGCATAAAATATCGGTATGATTGGTATTATGAATGTGAAAAACAATTGTCCGATGGATTTAGGTTTTGAGAAAAGCGTTACGATAAAGCAAAAAATAAATGTAACGGGTAAAAAAATGAAATTAAATATTATCGGAGGGCTGTTGTCACTTATTTCATAAATGCATATGGCTTGACCGTTGGTTTTTGCATCATTCAAAATGTTTCTAGCTACTGCAGGTTTCATGTGGTGCAAACTGCAGATCATAGTACGCAAGCCTTTTTTCTGTTTGGAGATTTGAGTGGCATTTACTGGAGTCAAATTGTAGGAGATGTCGGGATTGTCATCGGTATTAATTTGCTCTGCTACTTCTGTATTGGGATAGAGATCTGTCAACTCTAATTTTAAATTATGAAAATCGTATTTCGTTTTAAGAATTTCAGCAACTTCAATCATTGGACCGCCACTACCGGAACATAAATCAATGATATCCTTGTCTCCAGTCTGTTTAATAACTTTTGCAATGAGATCAGCTAAAATTTCACTGGTATTCATGAATTTATGGACAACGATAATTAATCGAGTCATATATTTTCTGATCCAATTGGGAAACCAAGGGTAATCCTCAAACTCAAAAATGTGGATTCGTTTCATTTGAACATATTTTGGTGGGATAATTAAACTTTTATATTATTCAGTCTTGCAATCTAAAATTACCGAATTTTAAGATAATCAACTTTTTTAAGCTCAAGCCAAAGACATTCGTCTTCATCGAATATGAATCTACCTTGTTTTTGAAAACCTATTTTCATGAGAATACTTTGAGAGACTTTGTGCTCAATATCTGTGAAGGCATATAAGGTATCTAGATTTAAATCGATAAAACCAAATTCAGCAGATCTTTGTGCGGCTTCTGAAGCATAGCCATTCCCCCAGAATTTTCTGAGAAATCGATACCCCAAATCGTAATGATTTTGGAAACCATTTATTACAGCATCATCTACTTTCTTTAACCCTGCCCAACCTATAAATTCATTGGTGTCTTTTAAAACAACTGCTACACGTCCTATATTATTTCTCTGGTATTGAGCCAAGATATGTTTGATGTCGGTTTCTACCTCTTCAATATTTTTTTTTGGATTATTGCCCAAATACTTATGCACCAATGGATCTGAATCCATTTTAAAAAGGGCTTCGGCATCATTGAGCGACAATTGTCTGTATAAGAGTCTTTCTGATTCGAAAAGGAAATTCATAGAATATTGTGTTAAAGTCAGAAAAGTTGATTTGTAACTTTTGAAAGTTAACTTTTGTTTGATTTTCTAACAAATTTAATCTTTAAAAGTGAAGTTTGGATAAAAATTTTATTGCTGTGAAATGACCAATTTGCACCCATTTTTAAGGTTTAAAATTAATTAGAAACTTAAACCTATCCTTGTAAAAAACTGATAATGTGTTCTTTGAGATTATTTTTAGCTAAAAAGATGTCACAGAAACGGGAGGTATACGTGTTGGGAATTGATATATGAAAATAATAAATAAAATAGGGATGTTAATTTTTTCTTAAAAAAGCTGTTACCAAAGTGAAATTTTGGGGTCTCAAAAAGGAATCAAAATATTAAACATAAACATAATTATGGAATACTTAGAAGCCTTAATGGGAAATTTATCTGGTACGTTTGGAAATGTTTTGCCAAAAGTATTGGGTGCACTAGTTATTTTACTTATTGGATTTTTTGTCGCAGGAATTGTAAAACGCCTTGCTCGAAAGCTCCTTTCAAAAACACAAATTGATGATAAAATAGGAGCGAAACTGGGTTCTTCTATGAGAATTGATAGTTTTATCGCCAAGTTGTTTTATTACCTAGTTGTTATCTACACTCTTATCATTGTTTTGAATTTATTAGGTGTCAATTCTGTATTGGAACCTCTACAAGACATGCTTTCTCAATTCATTGGATTTTTACCAAAAATAATTGCAGCCGGAATTATCACATTCGCAGGTTATATTATTGCAACACTTGTTTCTGAAGCGACTGGTTTTATATCAGAAAGGTTAGAAGCTTATGGTGAAAAAGCAGGTATGGATAGTGAGAGTGTTAACATCTCAAATATTGTAAAGAAAGTAGTTTTCATTATAGTTTTCATTCCAATATTCATTATTGCTTTGGACACATTAAGTATGAAAGCAATTTCTGAGCCTGCTACAGAAATGTTAAGCAAATTTTTGAATGCTATTCCTAATATCATTGCTGCCGGTATCGTGCTTGCTGTTTTCTACTTTGTAGGAAAATGGATAGTATCTCTATTGGTTGATTTGTTAAAAAGCTTTGGACTTGATAATTATGCTCAGAAAATGGGCTTATCAAATGTTTTAGGCAATACTTCATTATCTAGATTGATTGGAAATATCGTCTTGTTCTTTATCATGTTCACAGGATTGATTGCAGCATTTGATAAATTAGATATGGGACATGCGTCAGTTATCTTGAATCAAATATTTGATATTGCAGGTAGAGTATTCTTTGGTCTAATCATATTATTAGGTGGAATATTTATTTCAAATACTGCTACAGATTTATTGAGTAATTCTGCAGGAAGTAAATGGATGGTTCCTGTTGTAAGATTTGCAATAATGGGTATTTTCCTTGCTTTTGCTTTACACACAATGGGTATCGCTGAAAGTATCGTTAATCTTGCATTTGGTTTGACATTGGGTGCAATTGCAGTTGCTTTCGCTCTAGCCTTTGGTTTGGGAGGAAGAGAAGCTGCTGGCAAAGAAATGCAACGTTTCTTTGACAACATGCGCAAATAATTTTAAACCTCATATAGTTGGACGGTGCTTCTACATGGAGCCCGTCCAACTATTTTCCATATAAAGAATCGTTCCTTAATTTAAGGGAAATTAGAAACAGTTCTAACAACAAACAACTATGTCCGGTTTTCCATTGCTAAATATGAATCCGAAAGAGAAGACTGACTTCATCATTGCGTTGATCGTCTTGCTGTTTTTTGGAGCATTGATTTTTAATTATATTCCAGGAAAGGAAGAGAGCCCGTTAAGAATGTTGGCTGATTCCGAAATTCAACATACTGATCTCTTGGAAAATACTAATGCGGATGGAGCTTTGGAGCAATTAAAAGAAATTGAAATTGAAGGCAAAAAGTATTCAATAGTTGAAGAAGAGGTTGAAAACGAAGTTTCTTATAGTGGATCATTGGATACTGTTTCTGATGTTGCACTAGTAGCGGATTTAGATGTTGTAGAGGAAGGAGATTTAGTAGGAGAATTCGATGATGAAATGGACGAAGGTGAGGAAGATTTTGATGAAGACATAGAAGATTCAATGGAGGAAGAAGACATTGAAGACTCAATAGTGGAAGAAGATTCTGAAGAGGATTTGGATGAGCTAGACGAAGAAAATTTCGTTGACTCTAAAAAAACACTTACTGAGAATATTGAAAATGTCATTGAAGAAACCACTACTGCAGGATCAGAGGCAGCATTGGCGCTTACCGAAAAAGTAGAGGAAATAAAAGATGAGCTTCAAGGTAAAGGTGAAGATGTTCCTGAAGCTTATGAAGCGCCAGCAGCTAAAATAGAAAAGGAAAAAGTGGAGGCACCGAAGCCTGCTAAAAAGTCAGTGGATAAATCCTGTGTTATAATTGTCGGAGCTTTTGAAGAAGGCAACAATGTAACGGCTTTAAAATCGAAATTAAAAAAGGACAATTACGAAATTTTTTCAACTCCGTATAAAGGTTTAACTAGAGTAGGAGTGTACACTCCTTGTGGTGCAGGTTCAAAAACGCTATTGAAAAAGATCCGAAAAGACTATGTCTTTGATGCTTTTTTAATGAAGCAGAATTAAATAGTTATTTCTTTAAGAACTTGAACAAAAAAGGCTTGCTAATTATTAGCAAGCCTTTTTTATTTGAATAGATCGTAAGGTTTTAAAGATTCTTAAAAGTTAAGTATATTGTTAGGAAAAAATAAAATGAAGTATGCCTTTTTGCCTTTTCTCTTTCTATTTCAAATTGGATTCTGTCAACAAGATTCATTAGTGGATAGTAGAGATGGAGAGCATTATTCAATAATAGAATTTGAAGGTTTGAAATGGATGGGAGCAAATCTCTTGGTCAAAAACAACAGCTCTTTTTGTGAGCATAAAAAAGATAGAGATGGTTTGTGTGAAAACGGAAATTTCTATTCTAATCAATATTTGGATCAACTTTGTCCAACAGATTGGAGATTGCCTACGATTGAAGAATGGAGGAATTATTTTGACTCATTTGGTTTGGATATAAATAACAAGAAACAATTCAAGACTGTAGAACGGCCTAATGGTATGTTGATGGTCAGAGATAAGAAAAAAGCATTTAATTTTCTTCCTGCCGACAACGTCTTGAATCTAAAAGGAACGGGCTGGGTAGAAGGAGAGCGTTTGATGCAACCTTTACAAACAACTTATTGGGCTACAGACTCTATTTCAGGGGATACAAAAACTCATGTGCATATTTCAAAACACCTGTTCGTTGTGCATGGACATAAGCACAATATCGAGGACAAAAAGGAAAAAGTCAGGCGATTTGGAGTTCGATGTGTTTGTGAATTGTAATTGATGATTTTTTTATAAAAAAGAAAAATGAAAGCAAAACTATTTAGATAGCTAAGGCCAAATTGAAAATTTCTCTAAAAATTTGCCCTTAGCTATTTTAAGTAAATTTTTTTGGATGCTCAAATAGTAGAATTTACTATTCAATTATTGATAGGCTTTCCAGTCTTCATAACCATTCCTTTTTTACCACAAATCCAAATTTCGTTATTAATGAGCTTTGCATCGTGAACGTGCGGCCAGTCATTTTCAAAGATAGCCCAGCTTTTGCCCCCATCATTGCTTTCAAAAATAACTGCATCTTCATGGTTTTCACCGATCGTTCCACCAAATACAAAGCCTTGATTCTTATTTAAGAATATAACTTCCCGAGCCATCCAACTCCCAACATCAGGGTCAGGGAGTAGTACTTTTTCCCAATTTTTGCCTCCATCAACTGTTCTTTTTATATGTGTAGTGTCTCGAGTTGCTGCAATTTGCCAAGCCGTTTTTGGATTGAGGTAATAGGTAAGACCAACAATATTCTTTTTTTTCTTCAAGTTGGATTGGAATTTTTTCTTCAACTCTTTTGCTTCTTCATTTGTTTTCGAAGACCAAGTATTGCCACCATCTGAGGTTTGCCAAAATATTTTTTGATACGATGCTTTCCAGCCCTTGCTTGGATTGTAAGAGAACCCAGAAACGTAACCTTCATTAGTGTTGAGAAAAAGCATATCATAATAATACGCCTTTACTCCATCAGGCTTTTGATTTTTAGTGGTATCATCCTCATAATTTTCTGAGATTCTATTTTCAACAGGAGGAGAAATTTCCTGCCAAGTTTTTCCACCATCAATGGTTTTGTGGACGAAACCGAAATCTCCACTGACGTAACCTTCATTATAGTTTAAGAACTGGATCTTCTCCAAAAATTCGCCACCAACTTCATTGGTTTTAGTCCAATTTTTTCCTTTGTCCTCACTTTTTAAGATGATTCCATTTCCATAATCTATGGCCCAGAAACAATCTTTGTAATTGGTGAATTTGTGGATATCAATATCCGAAGGAGCGGTCATGGTTTGCCAAGAAAGAGATTGAGAAATAATAATTAAGGTAGAGATCAATAACTGTAGCATTGTTTTATGTTTTCAATAAGTAAAATAATAGCCTCTGAATTAGAGACCAATTCAAATATTTATTGCAGAAACAAAGCTGTAGGAATATTTCAAAGATAAATAAAAATAAAGAGAGTCTTTATTTTTCAAGGACTTTAACATCACAAACACAACGAACCAAAAATTTTCTAACCTTTCGTATTTTATCATCGATGTGATGAGCATGGCTGTGTTTTACATAACCATTGTTGCCGATGTGCAAATGATATCTTGGATCGGGTGATATTTCGTTTTTAGCCCAAAGAGTGATGGTACCGGGGTTTTGTCTTTTGCGTCCTTGTACCCAACCCAAAGGAGAAAGGTTGAGCAAATTCTCTTCGGCCATTAGTTTCATTGTTTTAGAAGTGTCGCGAATAACAATTGAATTATTTTCTTCCGTCAGAGTATCAAAGGTGAAGTTGTATGTCGGTACTTGCTTTTCTTCTTTTAAATAATTGAAATAGTATTCCCAGTTTTGAACGCTTGGGATTGTCCAACCCTGAGGGCATATGCTATTGAGTTCTTTGTAAGCATAAAAATTTCCATCAATACAATCTTCCTCTTTTTTATTGAAGTTTGGACAGTGTGAGTATGGAGTTACAAACCTTAGATTATCTTTAAACCAATAGGTGTCACCGATTTGAGTTATGGAATAAGTTTGATTGTCTCTCGAATCTGTGAATGTTTGATTCTGGATGTTGATCTGAGAAAATAGTCCTAAAGGTAGGATAATGAAGCAAAGTTGTGAAATGGATTTTAGTAGCATGAAGTTCGTTTGCTTTTAAGGTGCTACACTTGATGGAGGAATTGGTTCATAGCTGATAGATAATTTATTTCTAGGCATTGTCATTGGTTTACTACTTTTTTTACTTTTTTAATCTGAAATTGATTCCTAAGGCAACGAAATATTCTAGAAAAGTTAAGTTGTGATCTCCAACTTCTGGTTCAGCATTTTTAATTAAAACATATGGTAAACTTGCATATCCTCCTTTTAATTCAGAGGTTAGAAATAGTTTGTTTTTCCATTCGATTCTGGGACCGGTTTTCCCGATCATAGTAAATCCAGCAACATGAAAATCATTGTCTAATCCATCTCCCATTACTTTCACATTTGTCTTGGTAACTATCCATATTCCTCCTAAACCAAAATTCCAATAAAACTTCAATTTTTCATTTGCAGCTGTAAAAAGTGGATGTAAATATTCGAAATCGAGACTGACCAGATTAAAGCCGTCGGTATGCTCAAATTCCAAAAAATCAGGGGCGAGTGTGATCTTATTGTGCAAATAAGAACCTTGGTATTTTGAAGAAGCAGCCTCTGTAATGACTCCTGAAATGGTTGTTTCTTGATTAGCAGTAACAACGTATTTCATATGGTCAACTCCTGCGGATATAGCTAGACGATTATTTAAGAAATAGCCAAGTCTATAATTGTATTGTGGAATGGTGAACTTGGAAGGATTTACATAGGTCCATCCGAATTTAGAAGGACGATCTTTTGCACTGATATCATATAAAGTGAAATCGTAGTTTGGACCGGTGAAATGTAGATTGGTTTTAGAAAAAAAACTTCTATTGTAACCCCAATAAAAAAAGAAATTTCCTTTTTTGTTTTCGAGTTGAATGTTCGTGTTTTGAGCAATTGAAATATTAGACAGTAAAAAAATGATAGCGAAAAATAAAAGATTTTTTTTCATGTTGTGAGAATCGTTTTATAGATAACGATCTAAATAGAGCTAATGTCTACTCACTACTGTGGGAGCTTAAATATTTGCTAAAACCCTAAAAGCTAAGATTCAAAAGTCATTGACTTTATTCCTTCAGTCCAATTGCTGCCAACATTCTTCCCGTTGTTCCTTTTTCTTTTCTGTACGAAAAGTATTTATCATTGTGGATGAAAGTGGAATAGGGGGAAATTTCAATTTGATTTTTGGGTACTCCAGCATCTAGAAGCTGTTGTTTGTTTGCTTTTTTTAAATCTATAAAAAACTTCTTTTTTTGTTCGTCCCAACGTTTGAAATCATTGTGAAAATGTTGCGCAACATCTTCGTCGACTTCAAAAGAACATTCATCAATGCAAGTCCCAACATATGCGAAACAATCCGCAGGATTTGTATTGAAAGATTTGGTCAACTCTTTTATTGTCTTTTTTAGAATTTCTGCGATGGTACCTTTCCATCCCGCATGGATTGCAGCTATGGCTTGGTGATGCGAGTCATATAAAAGTATCGGTACACAATCGGCGATAGTGACTGTCAGAAGAATATTTTTTTGATTGCTTATGAACGCATCGTAATCATCAAAGGATCCGGGTTCTGAAACATATTTTATTTTATCGCCATGGACTTGATGCCCTCCTGCGCTGTGTTTCTCTTCCCATCCTAAATTGGTGAAAAATATTTTTCGATTTTCAAGGATATTGGATTTAGCATCTGTGGTATTCATGCCCAAATTGAGACTTTCGTAAGGCGGAGGACTTACGCCGCCATGTCTCGTGCTTTGTGCAGCAACGAGGTTTTTAAATCTTTGGAATATTTGAGGGGTCGTATGTGTCATTGATATTATTTACTTAAGCAACTTGCTCTAGCTTTTACGAAAGCTTCCACAGTTTGTTCGATATCTTTTTCAGTAGTGGCCCAGGAGCAAACACTCAGACGAATGACGGCTTCTCCTTTCCATATTGATCCACCTGCCCAAAAGTCTCCGCTTTTTTGAAATGCTGCCAAGGTTTGTTTTGTTAAGGCCTCATTTTCACAAGCAATCAAGGTTTGGTTGAAAACAACATCGTTTAAAACTCTGAACCCATTGTCACTAAGACCTTTAGCCAATTTCTTTGAATGCAAATGAAAGCCTGTAATCATTTCCTCGATACCACTTTTACCTAAATACTTCATGGTTGCCCAAAGTTCTATTGCTCGAGACCGTTTGGACATTTCCGGATTGTATAAAATAGGTTCTCTCTGATCACTCATGATAATGTAATCTGCACTTGCTTGAAGAGAGCTGACTAGCGCTTCCTGATCTCTACAGAGTACGACCCCAGAGTCATAAGGAGTATTTAAAGTCTTATGACCGTCAACCGCCCAGGAATTGGCTTTTTCCATTCCTTTGGTAAGGTATTTTAATGACTTGCATGCTGCTGCCCAAAGTCCAAATGCTCCATCTACATGGACCCAAGCACCAGCTTTATTGGCGATATCACATATCTCGTCAAAAGGATCAAAAGCTCCTGAATTGACATTACCTGCTTGAAGCAAGACTAATGTGGTATTATCCATCTCAGGAAAGGAATCAACAATAGCTCTGCCTTGATCATCCACCTCAAAGTAAGAAACGTTATTGAGGCCAAAGCCAATGAGCGCTAAAGTCTTCTTAATGCTAGCATGGATTTGTTTATGCGTAAGCACTTTAATTCGGGGTGCACCAAATAAGCCATTTGAATTGACGTCCCAACCTTGATTTTTAAGCAAACGAAAACGTGCTGCAGCTAGTGCGCAAAAATTTGCCATAGAGGTGCCAGAAACAAAGCCCGCCGTGGTTTCGTCGGGTAGGTTCAATATTTCCTTCAACCAACTTTCGCAAATACTTTCTAGTTTTGAATTTAGAGGAGAGGTGAGGTATAAACCGCCACATTGATCCCAGTAGGCATTCATTAGTTTTGCCGCAATGGAAGCTGGTACAGCACTTCCGTTTACAAAACCGAAATATTTTCCTCCTGTATGCTGTACAGTAGCTGGTTGCCCAGAATGGTATAAAAGATCAACAATATCTTTTGCATCTGCAGATTTTTCTGGCAAAGCTTCTTCAAAATCTTTTAGTTTGGCCAAGTTGCTATCGGAAGGGAA
>CALIAG010000496.1 GCA_938041325.1 uncultured Saprospiraceae bacterium
GGTTCTTTAGGAACGACTGCTTTCTTAGGTGCTTATAATTCTTTGAGTCTTTTAAATCCTCAAGCATCTGTACTAGGAAATGCATTTCTAATTCCAAATGATATTGCCAACCCAGATTTAACTTGGCAAACAAATACAGAAACAAACTACGGTGTTAATTTTGGCTTCCTTGATAATCGAGTTAGACTAGGTATTGACTACTACACTTCTAACATTGAAGATATTTTGATTAATCAAAGTGTATCTGAAGTATTGGGTACAACCTCTATTATTCTCAACTCTGGTGATGTAAAAAGCTCTGGTTTGGAATTTGAACTAGGTGCAACAGTGGTGAAGAATAGTAATTTCCGTTGGGATCTTGGTGCCAACTTATCTACAGTTACTACAGAGATTACTGATTTAGGAAATTTGGATGAATTGCCTCGATCAGATTACGGTCAATCTGGTAGAAACCCTGTTTGGAGAAATTATGTAGGTGGGGAAATCGGAGAAATGTGGGGAATAGAAACTCAAGGACAAGTCGAAGAAAGTTTTATATCAGATCCAACCCGATCTATTGGAATCAATAGTTCAGCTTATTATCTAGTTGATCAAAACGGTGATGGTGTAATTGATAGAACAAAAACAGTTGAAGAGGGTGGAGATTTAGTTAAGATTGGACAAAATACACCAGACTTTTACTGGGGTTTTAATAGTCAATTTACTTTTAAAGAATTTGATTTATCGCTTCAGTTTCAAGGAGCTCAAGGTGGAGACGTTTGGAACGTTGATCCTATTTACTGGCAATCACAATTTGGTCCTAGAGTAAGTGATAGTTTTGATGCCAATGACGATGGTATAGCAGATCACAATGGTCTACATTATGATCAACCAAGAAATCAATTGGATGCGCAAATTCAAGATGCGTCTTACATCGCATTGAGAAATATCACTTTAGGATATTCCTTTAATCCTAATTGGGGTGGCAAAGAGAATATTACTTCTCTTAGAGTTTATCTTGCAGCTTCCAATTTGATGTATTTGATGGCAGATAATTACACTTCTCTTAATCCAGAAGGTGTAGAAATCACGAATGGTGGATACTTAGGACCAACAACATACGGTCTACAAGTTGGAGCAAGTCCAGTAGTACAAAGCTTTACACTTGGTGTGAATCTTAACTTTTAATAAATCTTAAATAATAAAATAATGAAATCATTTTATATAATATTAGTGTCATTGTTGGTTATAACAGCATGTGATAATGATTTGGATCAGTTTCCGCCAAATCTCGCTGATTCAACTTCTTTAACAGAATTTGACGGTATTTTAAATGCAGCTTATTTCTATCAACACGCAGGTGTTACACCAATGGCTGTGATGGGAGACTTCAGAGCTGACAATGCTTTTATGGATGAAGAACCCTATGATGAATTTGATAGATTCGGTGCAAATTTAACGGATATGGAAGAGCAATTTTTCGGCCCTTTCTACACCGGAATGTATAAGTCAATATTGAGTGCAAATGGTGTAATTGAAAATTCAACAGTTGCAACTGAAGTAGGAGAAGCTAAATTTTTAAGAGCTCTAGCTTACTTTAAACTTGTACGGGCATTCGGTGCTACAACGATCAACACATCTGCTGCACCAAGTACAACGGATGGTTCTATTTTGACTAGACAACCAGCTTCTGATGTTTATAATAACGTAATTATTCCTGACTTGAATGATGCAATCGCAGCTTTAGGTACAGAAATAGTAAACGGAAGAGCATCAAAACTTGCTGCTCAAGCTTTGCTTGGTAAGGTCTATTTACAAACAGGTAATTATAGTAAAGCTGAAGCCCCTCTGGCTGCAGTTGTAAACGGAGCTGCTGCTGCTGGGATCAGTTTGCAAGCTGAGTTTGCTGATATTTTTGGTGTAGACAATGATTTGAATTCAGAAATCATATATGCAACCCAAGTATCAAGTTCTATTGTTGACGAATATGGTTTTTCAGAGTTTTGGTCATGGTCTGGTGGATTGGATACAAAATCTCTTCGACCATTAGATACAGATTTAGTTGCGGCTTTTGATGCTAGTGAAGGTGACTTGAGAAGAGCGGTAACCATTGATACGGCGACTATGGCTTCTCCGAAATTTCCTCAAACAGGAGGTCCTGATCACGATTGGATAGAGTTGAGATTAGCAGATGTTATTCTTATGTATGCTGAAGCATTAAACGAGAATGGTTCTGCAGCGGGTACTGTACTTGGACTATTAGACCCTATCCGCATGAGAGCTGGATTGGATCCTTTGGATGCTTCTGTTCTTAATTCTCAATCTTTGGTTAGACAAGCTATTCAAGACGAAAGAAGACTAGAATTGGCTTTTGAAGGCCACAGATGGTTTGATTTGGTTAGAACAGGTACGGTTGACGCTGAAATGGGACAAACAGTTGATAGTAAATATCATGTGTTTCCAATTCCAGAATCTGAAGTGCTAGCGAGTTTTGGAGTAATTACCCAAAATGATGGCTACTAAAAAAGGGAATAACCGACTACATTTTTAATTAATAAATAAAGGAAAGGAGCAGACTTCGGTTTGCTCCTTTTTTCTTTTTCGGTAAAAACATTGAAGTCGATCGACCGCGTTTTCCTTATATGTTCTTATATTCCTTATATGGTAAACTCCTTTTTCTTTAATAAACGGTTCAAGAAAACCTATCACAATGTTCAAGCATTCAGCTCATAAAGCCGCGCTTCCCATCCACGCAATTCATTTTCAAACTCTTCACAACCAACATAGTTCGCAATAATAATTTCTGCTTTTTCAGGGTCTACTATCCCATCTAATCCATACCGCTCTTCACTGAAATTTAGCAACACCAAAAACTGATTTTCACTGTCCTTCCTTGTATAAGCAAACAGCTGTTTGTCAGAAGCCTTTAGCAATTTAAAATCTCCATAGACCAATGTCTTGTGTGTTTTGCGGAGCGCCAACATTTCTTGAAAAAAGTAATAAATGGAATGGCTGTTATTCAAAGCCTTTTCGATATTTATTTGCTGGTAGTTGGGATTGACCTTGATCCAAGATTTCCCCGTTGTGAATCCCGCTTGATCTGTACCGTCCCAATGTATGGGAGTACGCACATTGTCTCGGCCATGCGTATGATGTACTTTCATAAATGCTTCCGAATCCCCTCCTTTTTCAATATGCTCTTTATAAGCATTCAAGGTTTCTATATCGCGGCAATCTCTGATATTATTGAACTCGACATTGGTCATACCTATCTCACTTCCTTGATAAATACAAGGGGTACCACGCATAGTCAACAATAGCATTGCCAGTAACTTCGAGGACTTCACTCTGTACTTCCCATCGGTTCCCCAACGAGAAACCATTCGTGGAAAATCGTGGTTATCCAAAAAGATATTGATCCAACCTTCCTCACCGATTGATTGATCCCATTCTGCAAAAACTTTTTTAAATTCTTGAAAACTGAAGTCCAACGGATCAAATCTTCCTCCTTTTCCATGATCCAAAAACATGTGGCCAAAATGAAAAATCATATCCAGTTCACCTCGATCTTTACCAACATATAGGTTTGCCAATTCTTTTGTAATTCCTGGCCCCTCTCCTACCGTCATGATATCGTAATTTGACAAAACGGCTTTATTCATTTCCTGTAAAAACTCGTGAACCCTTGGTCCATTGGAATACCTTTCTTGAATTAGTTTACCAAAATCAGAAATATCCCCATCCTCAAATTCAAGGCGTTTTGATATGCAAGGAATTACATCCATCCTAAATCCATCGACGCCCTTATCTAACCAAAATTTCAAAATCTTATGTACTTCCGCTCGGACTTTTTCATTTTCCCAATTTAGGTCCGGTTGTTTTTTTGTAAAAAGATGCAAATAATATTCATCTGTAGTTTCATCATATTCCCAAGCTGATCCTCCAAAAAAGGATTTCCAATTATTAGGTGGTCCACCATTTTTGCCCGGTTTCCAAAAATAAAAATCGCGATAAGGATTGTCTTTGGATTTGCGAGATTCTTCGAACCATTGATGTTCATCCGAAGTATGATTTACCACAAGATCCATCAGCATACGCATACCCCGTTGGTGTATGCCTTTCAGCAACTGATCAAAATCATTCATATCTCCATACTCCTTCATGATGTTGTAATAATCGCTGATGTCATAGCCATTATCGTCATTCGGAGATTTGTAAACAGGACTCAACCACAAAACATCAACGCCCAAATTACTTAGGTAATCGAGTTTTTCTATTATACCTTGTAAATCACCAATACCGTCTCCATTGCTGTCTTTAAAACTTCTAGGATAGATTTGATAAATCACACTTTCTTTCCACCAGGTATGCGTCATGTATTTTTTTTAGGAATTTGGAAACTCATTCATTTCCATTAATTCTTTTGCTTGATTAATATGTCGTTCTTCATGAACGATTAGTAAGGTCCAGGTATCTTTAAGACTATAGACCAATGCTCTATTCGCAGGAGAAGTAATGATCGTTCTATCGTGATCTAAATGATCCAGCTTATCAAAATATTTCAATAGCTTTTCCTGATGTATTTTAAAATCTTCAATAATGCTTGAAGAGATTTCACTTTTACTAGGTTCAAAAATTGGAACCGTTTTCACTTTAGTCTTTCTTTCCGGCTGGGAAGATTTAATCAACATTTTCCCAACTAATTTGGGCCAAAGCGGAATTTTCTTTACCCAGTTTTTTTGAAACTCAAGATCAATCAACTTTTCAAAAGTAGGCCAGTACATTACATTTAACGTAATCAAATGATCTATGTTTTGGCCTATGCTCCATGTTTGAGGATTCGGTTTCCAATTCAATTGCTTTTCATCCAAATGGCCAAAAAGGCTTACCATCGTTTTGGGAATCGATCTTGCTTTGTCATCGATCT
>CALIAG010000497.1 GCA_938041325.1 uncultured Saprospiraceae bacterium
TGCTATAAAGTAGACGACCCTATTTTACCTAAAGCTTTTTATTTCGAAATAGATGAAGGTAATAATGAAAAATATTACATGAATTCTAAAGGAGAAATGTTAGTGCCTGAATAAAATGTTTGCATCCACCTTTTAATTAAAATTAATCACATTGAAATGCCTCCTACCTTTTATTTTGTTTACGATGTTTTCGTCTACCCCAAATCTATTTGCACAAACAAAAGAATCCAAACGCTTTGCTGCTAAACTTATGAGTGAAAATTATGAAATCAATATCTAAAATAGATACAGTCTCTTGGATGTTTGCAACAAAAAAAAATGTTTTTGTAGGTAGAGATTCAAATGCAAAAAAACAGCAGCAATTTATTCATTCATCTAATCAATTGCTTAAAATAGAAAATGGTAAAAAGGAACTTTTATTAAAAGAACCTCTTTGGAATTTTTTACCTTATAAAAATGGTTTTGTTTTCAGTTCTTTCGAAGGTGATGTTATAAACCATTATTCAAATGGAAATGTCGATAAAGAATTTATGGAGCCAGGTCGAGGAAAGTACTTTTTCAACCCAATGGAGAAAAGGTCTACAGTAGATGTTTTTAATTTTCAGATAATATCAAATTTAAAGCAAACTAATTTTCTTAAAGATAAAAAAGGCAGTGAAATTCAAACAACGAAGACTTATAAATATGTTTGCAAGGACCATTTAGTTTATTGGAAAGTGAAGGAAGGTTACATTGAAGTTAATAAAATAGAAGCTGGTAAACCTGTCCTCAAATGGAAGAGAAATGATTTTGAAAAATTTGGTAGATTTATTTTCATAGGTAAAGATGGAAACGTATTTAAAGAAAGTGAGAATAGCTTGTCTCCAGACTTTTTTCCGTATAGTGACAATCTTAGTTTGTTTGTTGTTTTGAGAGGTGGACAAATTATTTCGTTTGATTTGGAGACTGGAAAAGAGAATTGGTTTTGGAATGAAGGGACCGAAATTTATTCAAAAAGTTGTTGTTCTAAGAAAAGTATTTTTCGTAGTTCAGGATATCGACTTAAAAAGATTGATATTGAATCAGGAAAGACCATCAAAAACATTGAGATTGCTGTAAGAGGGCAAGGAATGAAATTTCATGCAAGTGGCCCAGTCCAATCATTTGGAAATATTGTAACAGTGATGGATGCTCATAACGGAAAAGTGAAGGTGTACACAGAATCGTTAGAGTTTGTTGGAGAGTTTACAGAAGGATCGGGAGGGATAATCAATGATAATTCATCAGTCATTTATCACGATGGCTATCTTTATATAAAGAGAATGGACAATTGCTGTTATATCTATAAACTTGGGTTATAAAGTTTGACGTTTTAACCATTTTTATTAACGCAAAAATCGAAGAAAAAGACCAATAATAATGACACCCCAAAGTGTTAAATTTTTGTTTCCCCTATGTTTCCCCTGAATGAAAATAAAATACATAAGTGACTGATAGTCATATGGATTAGCGGGCTGTCTTCGAGCCCCGGCCGGATCACTTTCAAGAACAAGAGAAATACCTGTAATGGGTGTTTCTTTTTGTTGTTTTGGGGAAGAAGTTTAGTGAATGAAAACTTGAAGAACTATGAGGATTTTGTTTTTAGTGGTAAATGGAATTCAAAAAATTAAGAAAGTTTTTATTTGTGCCTTCTTATTTCAACTATTTTGTTAATTCTATTTTGAAAAACTGAATCACTTTTAGCCTGAACTATAATTTTTTTGATTAAATGAAAACTATGATTGGCTTGTTGAAGGACAATGAAGGCTTTGATTTTTTATTTGAATAAAAACTAATCTTAGTACTGTAGCTTTTTTCAACCCATTCACCCCCCAATCATCGTAAACCCACCCCACAAATACGGCTCCGGATAAACCCGTCGAATAGCTGCCTGCGCAGCTCTAAAAGCTTCCCGCTTATCCATTCCCTTCTCCAACCAATTCGTATAAAAATGAACCATAAATTTTTGCGTTACATCATCCCTTACTTTCCAAATACTGGAAATAAGAGATTGCGCACCAGCGGTCTGACAATTCAAAGCCAATTTTCCTAAGCCAGATTCGCAGGCACTAAATATGACCAATTCCGTGCCGCTCAGATCCAAACCGTTGATGTCATATCCAGTGAGGATGCCGTCAGACAAACCGGTTTTGTTTTTGGCTTTAGCGAAAGCATTGGCTCCAGATAAGACGATTCCAGATTTTAAATCAAGATTAAGGTTGGCAAATGTCATTGCACTTCCCAAATTAAAAATATTCAATTCTTTGCCGTCTTTTGATGTTGATGAAGTGTCTTTTATTGTAAAGTTGATATCAGCATTTAATAAAAAATCCATTTCACCGGATTCTCCCATTTTATTAAATAAGCGATTGATGTCCGATAGATCAATGTATGAGTAAAACCCATGCGTTGCGAAATGGAGTATTTTTGGATGGCGGAGGGCTTTGATATTGTCTTCATTCGCCTGTTCTTCTTTCAAAACTTTGACCGATAAATTGGCTCGTTTTAATATTTTGGAAATAGAATCTACTTCGTTTAAACTTCCAGGTAAATCAATCCAATTGGAAGGAAGTTCATAGGTGCCGGCGGCGCCGGATCGATAAATGGCTTTGCTGTCGGATTCATTTATAGGCGACTTTTCGTCATATTTTGGGTAACCCACTAAAACATAATCTCCTTTTGTTTGATTGGATTCATTTGCATTGATTTTTGTAAAATCATTGATTAAATGGATGTCCAATTGGTCGACGAGGTATTTTCGTCTTGCATTGGGTAGGGGTAAAGTGTTGAGATTGATGCGATAGTATATGCCATCGGGTTGTAGAAATATTTTTGAAGTGCCTTGGATTTGTTCTTGGATTTGATTCCAGAAATGGGTGTAGGATTGTGTAGAAGGATTGGTCTTACTGCTTTCCGATTTGTATTGAAGGTAATAAATACGTTCCATTTTTGGCCCATCATTCAGTTGTACAATTTTTGGCGTCCCGTTCTTTTTGATGATAAAAGCGAGGTAGGAAAAGGAATCAGCCATTCCCTTTTTCTTAAAATGTGGGGTCCTTAATATTTTTATGGCAGCTTGTTTTTCTTGCAAGGAAGATTGGATACTTTGCCAAGAAGCATGTTGATTTAGATCGGTATCAAATCGCAGTAATTTCTTTAAGTCTTTTTCCAGTTTGTCTAAAACCAACTCTTCTTTTTGAATGCTTATTTTTTCACGCATTAATTGTCCTGCTGGCACAAAATGTAAATTGCTTATTTTTTCTTTTTGAGTAACATATTTTTTGAATGCAGCTTTGGCTTTCGAATTTTTCTTGGCATTGATTGTGGTCTTAATGCTAAGTTGGTGTGCAAAATTCAGCTGTTCTACTTTTAAGATTTGATTCAAAAAGTCTCCTGCAACTGGGTTCAAATCGGCGGATTGATCATTTAACTTACTAATGTGATAGAATAAGAAATTCTTTAAAATAAGATAGGCTTGATATTGTTCTTTTTCAGAAAGAAGGAAGTAATCATTTTGAGTAGCCTTTTTATAATAAGATTCAAATTTTGAAAAAATTTCATTATCGGAATCTGTTGCTTTGATGAAATTAAAATGAGTTGCATCTTTCGTACCCATTAGCGTGAAAATTTTATCTCTTGCACTTAAGACTTTGTTGTTGGAAATGGAAGAATTGTTCATATTCGATTGAATCATTTCTTGCATTTCTTTAGAAATAAATTCGTCATCTTCATCCTCAAAGATTGGTAGGGTCATTTCATCATTAGCGAGTCTTTCGAGTAGCTCATCGGGACTTGCATTTGCTTGATAAGCCATAGATAGAAATCGTTTAAATTCTTCTTTGTCTTCTTCTTCATATAGAAGCGGCGTTACTTTTTCCTCAGCTTCTTTCAGCAAAGCAATCGATTTTTTGTCATTATCTGGGCTGTTGAAAAACTGCACTTTAGTATGGAGTACCCGTTCCAATAAATGAGGCTCTTTTAGTTTTCCTTTTTTTAATTGTACATACAGGTTATGTAAATTGTCGAAGCCTTCTTTCTTTTTTTTGGAAAAGTAAATGGCACCTACTGCCTCATGATACAATCTATCTGCTTTTGTTTCCGCTAAATCTTTAGAACCAACTTCCCACTTATCCGGAAATAAAGGATCCTTGTTTATCGCAACTTGTGCTTTGCGCTCCTCTCGTTTTTTGCGTTCAGCAGCATATTCTTTTTTCCTTTTTTTGGCTCTTTCTTCTTCCTCTGCATAAGCTTTTATGATTTCCTGTAGGTTTTTTTGGTAGTCCTTTTGCCGACCTGCTTTTTCATATACTATCGAGAGATAGGACAAGGTTGTTACATAAAATTCTTCTGGGAACCGGGTAGCGTTTTTTATCGAAACCAGTTTGTTTTTTATTCCAATTAGAAACTGTTCAGCAGCTTTAGCATCATAATCAGTATACACAAGTCCCAAAGCGGTGATCTCCTCTTCGTATTTAATCATTTCTTCAACCGGAAGTTTTGCATACGCTAGAATAGCTGTTTCACCACCATATTGATTGAGGTATTCGGCATGTGCTTTTTGAAATTTTTTAGCATCCTTTTTTAATGCACTTTTTTGATCATCTGTGGTCGTTTGGTCATAAAAAAATTGAAGCATTTCGTTCTCCAGTTCAATAGCTTCTTTTTCACGATTGGTTTGACGATAAGTACCGATCAAAGTAGCTTGGTAAAGGAGATAACTATCCATTGGAAAGTCATCTTTAGGAAATAATTTTAGTTTACCAACAATCTTTGATGCTAAGTTTTCTGTTTCTTTATACATTCCAACTTCAGTATATACCGTAAGCAACATTTGAACGGATTCCAGATTGTCGAGCAGCTCCTCTCCGTTTAAATCACTTTTTGCCATAATCGCTTTTTCTCCACCATAAGTATCGAGGAAGGTTTGGTATTCTTCAGGAAAGGTGTTTTGAGCTGAGGCAAAAAAAGGTGCCAACAAGAAAGCGAAAAATAGTAATTTCTTCATTCTCTGTTTTTTACGAATGATACAATTCAGATACAATCACACCTATGAGCAATCCAAAAATTATTTCCCCCATGGCGAGCATTTCCTTTACCACAGAAAATCCGTTTTCTGTACCGGGGACATAACTGATGATTAGGATGTTGTAAATGGCATATAAAGCGATCAAAGAAAAGGCTATACCGACAAAAACAGAATTGGGTTTATCAAGCGTTTCTTCTTCACTTACAGCAGCCTTTTTTCTGGATCTTGATTTAGCATAAAAAGAAATGCCGGGGATCAGGTGTGCTGCAAAGATGGGTGCAACAATGTAGATCAAATCTTTGGCTTCTAGCCAGCTAAAACCATGCGTCGTATACATGAGGAAAAGCCAAGCCAGTACAACGAGTTTAGAGACCAGTAATAAAACCAAAAATCTAACTCTGAAAGTTTCGTAGGACATGTGTGTGATTTTTTAATTTTTCTTCACCCAATCTTCTAAAATGTTTGCAAGAAATACTTTGATGTACAATTTGAGTTCTTCTTCAAATTTGGGATTCATATCTCTGTACTTATTGACTGCTCTAGATCTGAATAATCCAGAACCATATTTTCCGTCAACGATAAGATTGAATTTCAAGCCGTTTTCAATTTCTGAGACAGATAGGGTATAGGTCAGCATTTCTGCTGGATCGAATATTTCGGATAGACTGGAAGGCGTAGTGACGACTTCGTGTTTGACATTAATGACAAAAAAAGACAATGGATTACTGGTTACTTTTACAATCTCGACTTTGTGCTTTTCTGAAAAATAAGATGCTGCTGCTTCCAGTAGAGTTGTATAAATTTTTTCTTTTTTCTTCTCATGGATTAAATTCTTGAAAGTCAGCGTATCAATGTCAAAAAATACTTCTTTGATGTTGTGATTATAAATCTGAATGGAATCAATGACTTCTGAGCGGGTAATGTGTTCGTCTAAAATGATGTCTTCCTTTATTTCGTCAAAATAAATATTCACATCTACCACTGGAATTTCTCCAAGCACTGGTTTATTCTTGATTCTAATAAAGAGTTGATTAAGATCCAATTCAAATACTTGGCTGCACTTTAGAAAGAGACGATCTTTTAATTGAAAGCCCGTTTGCTCCAAAAAATCTTCTTTGAATTTTTTCCAACCGTAAAAGGCAGAATCTGCTGCGGAGTAATTGATTTGGAAGTATAATGTGAACCGATCTTTTTCTGCAAAGTGATCTTCTAGTTGAATCGTGGAATCCATACCTGAGTTTTCCAACCAATTGGAGAGGATTTCGATTTGATTGGCAAAGAATAATGTATCCTTTTCAAGATTCGTTTCTTGTCCATCGGCGTTTAGTGAAAACGCTAGGAAGCAGAAAGTAAAAACAATATGATTTAATTGGAAATGGGGAATTAGAGGCAATGTTGATTGTTTTTAAGAATTAGTATTATAAAAATATGAAAAAATATTATAAAATTTAGTTTTGTGCGTTAATTTGTAAAATGAGAGAATCAACCAGATTGGAAGGGGTGCCCCTTTTTATAGAGAAGGGTGTTCGATAGGAACTAGGAATTTGCTTTGGATTGGAAGTGGTCTATGATTGTAAAAATGACAAATACCATTTTTGGTATCATGGTAAAGTTTCAAATAGAGTGGAAGAACCGGGCTGGGTATATGGCGGTTGTTTGAGACATCTAAAATTGGAAATTGATCAGGATGAAGATTTTGAAGCATTCGCAGATTAAAAATGAAAAAGGCTCAATCTGAACGGTTGGGCCTCTTTTGTTTTCGTCTTTTTTTTTTTTGGCATAAAAAATGGCTAGTTTGATTTTTTCAAAACGAACAATCAAAACACCACCCGCACCAAAGCCCCATCTAACCCCATCTGAAAATTCACATTCCTCTTTTTACCTGACTTCTTCCGATGCAAATGAGGAATTAAAATGCCAATAGCCGCTCCAGTAATATATCCGACGATCACATCGCTAGGGTAGTGCTTGCCTGCCTTTATGCGAAGGTATCCCGTAATCGCTGGAATGGTAGCTGCTGCGCCCCAAATGACAGGTTTCCATTTTGAATTGGGATAGAGATCAGAAAATACTTTAGCAGCGAAAAAAGAATTGACCGCTGTTGAAGAGGCATGGCCTGACCAGAAAGACGTTCTTGCACCAGGGTCTAGTTTTAAGGATAAGTCAACGCTTGGATTATAGACGAAAGGACGGTTTCTACGGCTTACATATTTTGCGATAAAAGTCAAACCCAAATTAATGCTAACGGCTTCTCCATAAAGCGTCATGATTTGTCCGAAATGAGCTCTGCTTTTTTGATGGCTTAAAAACAACAAAGGAGTAAACTGTGATCCAATCAAAAACACATCGCTGTTTTGCTTTGCCTGCAGTGAAAAATTTTCTGTAGCAAAGCGGTCAAAGCTATTTATTGAATTTGAATTAAGGCTTTCTATTTCTGTAATATTTAAGCCTTGGTTTTGGGATGCTAGATAGACACTTAGACCAACGCTAGAAATACCTGATGCAAGAAATGGGATTTCTTTTTTCCAATTGGTCTCGTAGGGAGATTGACTTATTAACAAACTCGGAAAAAAGAATAGCAGGCTTATTAAAATCCAACAGTGCTTCAAGGTTTTGATTTTTTAATGGTGACCAATGTTTGCGATTAGCTAGGTAGGCAATGCTTTTTCAGTTAAAAACGAAAGACTCAACAGTATCAGTTGAGCCTCTCGTTTTAAAACGGATTTAATTTTTACAGACAAAATGAAGGTAATATTTATGTTTGACTCCAAACTTGTTTTATTACGAATCTTGTCATATCTCTTTTTATTAAGGTATTATTCTATTCTTAAAAAATTGCCATCAATATCAAAAATGAGTGTAAGATCATTGTCCAATTCTACTTCATATTCATTGTCTTCTAATTCAGCCTCTATGATCGTTGCATTAGGATAATTACTATTGATGTAATCCAAAATAGATTGTGGTAAATCTGATGGATCAATATTTTCATCTTCATCATCTTCATCATCTTCATCGTCTTCATCGTCTTCATCGTCTTCATCATCTTCATCGTCTTCATCGTCTTCATCATCTTCATCATCTTCATCATCTTCATCATCTTCATCTTCTTCATCGTCTTCATCGTCTTCATCGTCTTCATCGTCTTCATCATCTTCATTTATTGCACATAAAAAATTTCCATCTGCATCAAAAAAGATTTCTGTTTCGTCATTTAATTCAACTTCATAAAAAAGTTCACCGAAAATTTCTTCGGATTCCGCTTCTTCAATTGCAACATCGTAGTTGGCACTGATGTAATCCAAAATAGACGCTGGAATATCTTCAATTGCTATTTCAGTATCATCGTTGTCGCCACCTTCTCCAAGGTAAGTACCATCGATTGTAAAAAGGAGTTCGGGACCGTTTTCCAATTCAACCACAACGAGGCTAAAGTTGGAAATAGATTCTCCAAGTAATTCAATTTCATCGATCTCAGCATCTGGCAAATTGGCGTCCAAATAGTTTTGGACAGCTATTGGAAGACTATCGATATGGATTTCTACTTCTATGAAGCATGGAGAATAATGATCATTAATTTCACCTACTCCATTATTAGTGGGTAAGTTTGAAAGATCTAAAGAAGGTTGGCAGGAGTAAAATGCCATCAAAAAGAAGGCACCAATTACTAAAAGAAAATTCTTTTGCATGTGATTATTTTTAAATGAATGGTTTAGCAAATTGGCAGAAATAATACTTTACCTCTGCCGGATAAAAAGGAATGTTTTTTAACGATGATTTTTATATTTCCTTTCAATCTTAAATACTTAAAAAAGAATCCATTTGGTTGCGTGGGTCTAAAATTTCTTTATAATTCCAGAATTAAAACCCAAAATATTTGGAGAAGCAATTCCGTCTTGATTTAAGTTGTTGCGCCAATAGCCTTCCAGTCTCAGAGACCAAGATTTGGAAACCTCAAAATCCAGTCCCGCTTGCATTAATAGCAAATTGTTGATGATTTTGTTTTGATCGACAAGAGTTGTTTGGCTTATTTCCATATTGTCATTTTCAAATTCATATTCCAACTCGTAAGGAAGCAATCGCATACTTGCCATACTTACTCCCAGGTAAGGTTTGAACCTAGTAGAATTGTGAAAAATATACTGAGCTCCCAAACCAAACTGGTAACTATTTTGTTCCACATTCGCATATTCAAATTCATAATTAGGAAAAGGTGGATCAACAAATGGAACACCAAGTCTTTCGTTAATTTCTTGCGTTTCGTAGGATAGTTTTATGAAACTAAAATGTGCAAAAAGGTTGAAGTTTTTACTGAACGATAAGGTCGGCTGGAAGTTAATAGAATAGCCGCCCAGTTCTTCTAAATTGTCTTGTGAAAAAAGAACGCTTCCTGCAGTAAGTGCCAACGAAAATTGTTTTGGCCGCATTGGATACAAGACTTGTTGTAGAGATTTTCGTTTTTTTGCAGCAGCGGACATTGGTAAAATAGGGACATCACTAAGTAGTGTTTTGGGATACTCAAACTGCGCAAGTTTGGAAGATTGAATAGCTGCAATTGTATGTTTGCTTTGACTTTTTGAAAGCACATTAGTATTAGCATTAAGCACCGTAGAATTAAGGTTTTGAGAATTGGTTTTTTGAAATCTGTTGGAAAGTGAATTATTTGCTAATTGGTTTTGATTATTTGTTTTTGGTGAATCAAAAAGTGTAAATGCTAAAGAAGGGTTTTGTTGAAATTTCTTATTGAATTTATTGACGAAAGCAGGATTTGAAGTTAAAACAGAAGAAAGATAATTTTTAGGAATAAGGTTTACAGTATTCTCTGCAATTGATATTTTATCCGCAGAAGATTTCGATTCTACATAAACAAAAACAGTATCGCTTAGCCTTTGTACTTGAATAAGCGTATCGGTTAAGATATTTGGAGCTTGGGTATCCATGGAGTTTAAAAAAGTAAGTATAGAATTGTTTTTTTGATACATCCAATAGTTTACACCCAAAGAACCCGCTAAACATGTGATTAACAAAAGTGGCAACCATGGAAAGGCACGCTTAGGGCTCTTTGGAGCAATAGCGTCTTCAGCCATTTTTTGCTGCATCCTTTGCCAAGAAGAATTCTGAAAAACAGGTTCTTCTCTATTTTCTAAATTGTGCTTAATGTTTTTGTCAAATTTATCCATGTTCTCTGGTTTTGCTCTGGTCTATTTGTTGGGCGGCCCACAATGATCTCAATTTCGCTTTCGCTCTTGCCAAGTTTGATTTGGACGTTCCAATACTGATGTCCAGTTTCTCTGCAATCTCTTGGTGCTTGTATTCTTCCATTACGTAGAGGTTGAAAACGATTCGGTACATAGGAGAAAGCATTTGCACAATTGGAAGCATATCATCGGAAGCTGTAATTGGACTATCTGCTAAATTTTCAGGGAGGTCAATTGGAGCGTTGTAAGAGTTGTATTTCTCGTATTTTCGAAAGTAGTCGATGGCTTGATTGACGATTATTTTCCTAAACCAAGGTTTGAACGGATATTGCGTATCGTACTTATCTATATTTTTAAACACTCTTAAAAACCCATCATTCAGTATTTCTTCTGCTTCAGTGGAAGACTTGCAGTAGCGCAGGGCGATGTTCATACCATAGCCATAAAACTGTTGATACAGTTTCCCTTGGCTTTTAGGATTTCCCTCCATGCAGCCTTGTAAAAGCAAACCTAGATTGATTTTTCCGTCCATTAAGTTTAGTCAATTGTGAATCTAAACTACTTAAAGTTAAAAGTTATTGAATGAAAAGCTCCTTATTTTCCAGTACGAGGATAAAGTTCGAAAGGGTTGCGTGGAGGTATGGCTTTTTGTTTTGAAAAGAGGAATAAGTGATTTGGGGATTCTCTATCACGGAGTTCTTGTAAAAAATAGTATTTGAAAAATAAAGAACAAATGCAAGCTATAATAATCTGCTTGATCAAATAATCCTGTAATATACGGACTAAATATCATCAGAAATCTTTAATTTAAACTAGTAGAAAGAAACAATTCCTTTTTGCAGTTGGTGAGGAACAACAATTCCATTTGTTTAAACTTAGGTTTTTCCTCGGTCAGAGCGATAAAATTCCCGTTCATCGGATATCCTACCTGATCAAGGAATAAAAGTCGTATTATAATATGATGAACTTTTTAAAAATTAAAATAATCGGAATATTGGCCGTCATTCCAGTATTGGCATTTGGACAATTGTACAAAACGGAGTCTGCAATCGCTTACTTTAAAAGTGATGCGCCTTTAGAAATCATTGAGGCCAAGTCATCCAAATTAAGCGGTGCGATAAATAGTGACAAAGGTTTGTTTGCCTTTTCGATTCCAATCAAAAGTTTTGAAGGATTCAATAACCCTTTGCAGAGAGAACATTTTAATGAAAATTATCTTGAAAGTAGTCTCTATCCAACAGCTACCTTTACAGGAAAAATAATAGAGCAAATCGATTTCGATAAAGATGGTGAATATAAAGTTCGAGCAAAAGGAAAGTTGAGTGTTCATGGAGTTGCACAGGAAAGAATCATAAAGAGTACGATCGAAATTAAAAAAGGTAAGCTATATGTGAATACGAATTTTAGCATCTTGTTGGATGATCATAAAATCAGGGTTCCTAAAATTGTTTACCAGAAAATCGCAAGAGAAATATTTGTACAAATTAGAGCTGAATTCAAAAGCAAACCCCTGTGAAACGTCTTTGGACCATCCTATTATTGTCTGTATCAAGTCTTGTTCTACAAGGCCAAAATCCTTTCTTTACTAGCCCTTCTAATTTTTCAAGTTTTAAACAAACAAACTTCAATATTATTCTTGAATCTCAGGATGGATTTCATTGGTTTGGAACCTCTGATGGTTTATTGAAATACGATGGTTTTTCTTTTGAAACAGTTTCTGCAAGTGATAGCAATTTTACGAACAATATTACCGCTTTATTTCAAGATGATAAAGAGCGGATTTGGGTGGGAAATAGCGAAGGAGGGATATACCACCTGATGAATGGCCAACTCCAAAAATGGGAGACTGAGGAAGCACAACCTTCCGTAAAGATTACCGGTTTTTCGCAAACAGCTGACGGAATTATTTGGATCAGTACCTATGGGGAGGGCATTTATTATTACACCAACAATCGCCTATCTCAAATTAATGAAGTGGATGGTTTATCAAGTGTTGAAATCTACGCCATCGAACGGCACCTGGATAATCATGTTTTACTAGCAACGGATTCGGGTATTTTAGTTTGTAAAATTAAAAATGACAAAAAAGAAATTGTTCACTTGACAAAGCAGGACGGTTTGTCTGATGAATTGGTGCAAACAATTTTGCCAACAAAAGATGGGAATTTTTGGATCGGAACTTTTGATGAAGGATTGGATTGGTGGAATAATAAAATACAGAAGTTTGAATCTTTGACGCCCAATTGGGAATATGGACCAGTGAATGCTTTGACTTTTTTTGAAGAAAAAGAAATATGGATAGGAACTGAAAAGGCTGGCTTATTCCGATACGACCTTGAAACCCACAACCTTCATACTGTAGCACCAAGTCAATTTAGCAATGTCAAAATAAATGATTTGCATAAAGACAAAGAAGGCAATGTTTGGGTGGTAAATAACAAAACTAAAATCAGTAAAGCGAATCGCCAATTCGAACAAGTAGCTCATTCAGGAGGATCTGTCCAAGCCTTAATAGTAGATAGCAAAGGTCAGAAGTGGGCAGGAACACCAGAAGGTTTTTTTCAATTAAATGAAACAAGATCAAAGGATTTAGATTTTCATAAAACACCACTTGGTAAAGAGGTCAATGTGGTAAGCTTATACGAAGATCCCAATGAGAAAATTTGGATCGGAACATTTGGTCAAGGGCTTTATTGCTATGATCCAAAGGAGAAAAAAGTGATTGAATTTAATGCTGATAATGGGCTACTCAATGACAATATTCTTTCTATAGACGGAACAGATCGCAAGATTTGGTTTGCAACATTGGGTGGTGTATTCGAAGTTGAACTCGAATCTGTTGCTGAATTAGAAGATTTGAATTTTTTAAATTATACGGATGAAGATGGCTTAGGGACTGATTTTATTTATAAGGTCTTTGTGGATAGTAAGAATCGAACTTGGTTTGGAACGGACGGAAAAGGCATATGCCTGTTGGAAGAAGGGACGATTAAGAACTTTTCAAAATGGAAGGATACAAAATTAAAAGCAGTCTATAATATTACAGAAGACCTTCAAGGACACATTTGGTTTAATACTGCTGAGAATGGAATTTTCGAAATTATTTCAAATGATTTTATCCAATTAAAATCAAATGAAAAACTCAATGATGTTGAAATTTCTAGTTTAGTCGCAGATCAAAAAGGCAACTTACTAATTGGTCACGATATGGGTATAGCCATTTTGAATCCGAAAACAAAGCAGGTGACTTTTTATGAAGACGAGGTAGGACTTCAAAATTTAGAGCCAGTACTTAATGCTGTAGCAAAAGATAAAAATGGAGTTGTTTGGATTGGTGCAAAAGACAAATTAGTAAGATACACAGCTATGAATGAGTCTTTAGAATTGCAACCGAGGACTATTCTTAAGAAGGTCAATATATTTTTTGAATCGATAGATTTTAAGGAACGGAATACTTTTTCTCATGACCAAAATAACCTCGTTTTTGATTACGTGGGGTTGTGGTATACCAGTCCAGAAAAAGTTTCTTATCGATACAAGTTGGAAGGCTATGATCCCAAATGGATATACTCAAAAGATTTAAAAGCCCACTATTCAAATTTGAGACCGGGTTCCTATACTTTCAAAGTTGCTTCTACTGTCAACGCGGGTTTTAATGAAGAATCTTATACAAAATATGCTTTTGAAATAAGAGCCCCTTTTTGGGAAAAGAGTTGGTTTATTGTATTTGTATTAATTTCTACTTTCCTTTTGATCTATTTTATATCGAAGTGGAATAGCCGCAGAATGCAACGAGAAACGGAATTGCAAAAAGAAAGAGTAGAAAGCCAATTGGAAGTTTTGAAAAGTCAGATTAATCCTCATTTTTTATTCAACAGTTTTAATACTTTAATAACTTTAATTGAAGAAGAACCAGAATTGGCGACTCAATACGTTGAAAAACTTTCTGACTTTTACAGAAGCCTTTTGCAATACCGCGAAAAGGATCTTATTCCGCTTGCAGAAGAATTCGAATTGCTCCAGAATTTTAGTTTTTTATTGAAAAAACGTTTTGGTGAAAATATCCAAATTGATATTCCAATGCAAATTGATCAGAAAGCATTCATTCCTCCATTAACTTTACAAATGCTAATTGAAAATGCAGTAAAACACAACGTTATTTCACAGAGAAAACCTTTAAAAATTAATCTTGAATTGAAAAAGAATCAAGTGGTTGTAACCAATAACCTACAAGCAAAAATGACCAAAGAAAAATCAACAGAATTTGGTTTACAAAGTATAGCTGCGCGATTTGATTTATTAGGGATAAAAAATTTCAAAGTAGAACAAACGGAAACACTGTTTAGAGTTACCATTCCTATTATTAACAATATTTGAAACTTGAGACCATTGAAAATTATCATTATTGAAGACGAACAAAGAGCTGCGTCGAGATTGGAAAAACTTATTCTGGAAATAGATTCTTCTATTGAAGTGGTGGCAAGTATGGATAGTATAGAGTCTGTGCTTGAATGGCATGAGAAAGAAGCTCAACCAGATTTGTATTTTTTAGATATTCATCTAGCAGATGGTTCCGCTTTCGAAATTTTCAAACGGATTCAAATAACCCAGCCAATTATTTTTACGACAGCTTATGATCAGTATGCTATTGATGCGTTCAAGGTCAATGCGATTGATTATCTATTGAAACCTATTAAAAGATTGGAATTGGAAGCAGCTTTAAAGAAGTACCATTCCTTGCACAGTTCCCCAGTACTGGACTATTCCGAACTTCTTAGCCAAATTAGTAAGGGAAAAACCACCAAACTAAAACGTTTTCTAATCAGAGTGGCACAGAATCTAAAAACAGTGGAAGTAGATAATGTGGCCTATTTCTATACAGAGAATAAAATTACTTTCTTGACTACCTACGAAGGTAAAAGATATTCAGTGGATTACTCACTTGAAAAGTTGGAAGAAGAATTAGAACAAGAATTATTTTTCCGGATCAATCGCCAGTTTATTATCAGAGTAAATGCCATTTCTAAGATGGTTGCTGTATCTAAGTCCAGAGTGAAAATCTGGTTAGATCCCAATGCAGTAGAAACAATAGTAAGTACTGAACGATCTGGTAAATTTAAAAAGTGGTTGATTGGTCAATGAATTTTCAAGTTTTTTAAAAAGAAAAATCCCCACAACAAATGCTGTAAGGATCATTAATTATTTAAGAGAGAAATTTCTAAATACAAACTATTACAATATTTATTCAGGGAAAAAACCTTGTAAACACATACTTTAATTTAAAATGAAATAATAAGGATTAAAAAAAAAGAATACTCTCTAAGGAATTTTGTTAGCTCAGTAAGATTATTTGTAAGCTGTAATAGAAGTGAGCAGATTTTTATACTTCACAATTCGGGAGACTAAACAATTGAGTAAATTTATCGATATCCTATTCAGGATATTAATTTTCCTGTTCAGGCAAATAAATAAAAAGTACAAACTATATTTTTTCATATTTATAACACCAATAATTTGTCTTTTATCAAATACTAATCTTGCTGTTATGAACAGATGTTTTCTCAAAATCGGAATGCTCCTTTATTTTGGAGTAGTCGGAATGAATAGTTTATATTCTCAGAATTGTACTGCTGCCTATACTTGGGACGATACAGGTCTGACCATTCAGTTTTTTGATCAGTCAAGTACTTTGCCAGGAGATCCTATAGTTTCTTGGGAATGGGATTTTGATGACAACGGAGCTGGCTCTACTCAGCAGAACCCAACACATACTTTTTCTGATGAGGACAAATTTGACATCGTTCTCACGATTACTACCGCGAGTGGATGTACTTCTTCAATTGAAATTAGAATCGAAATCTGTGTCCTCAATTTAAACGTACAGGTTGGCGATTGCAATAACAACAATGAAATTCCTTTGCAGGTATCCCTTACAGATGTCTTTGACAATGCTGATGAAATTGATATACTTATTGATGGCCAGGTTCATGCAGGCCCTTTTGAGATAGACGCAGAAAATCCGGTTAATATTACGACAAGTATTTTTGGTGATGGACTAGAACATGTCTTAACTGTTCAGTCAACAGACATCAGTACCTGCAATGCATCTTTTGTTTTTACCGCACCCGATTGTTCCTCTAATTGTTTTTTGGGAAGTATGCAAGTTTTGTTTAACGCAGGAACAACACATACAGTACAAGTTGGCGATGATTTTTTTAACCCTGTAAATACAACCATTCAAGTGGGGGATGTTGTTAATTTTAATTGGGTAGGAGATGGCCATTCTACGACTTCTGACGCAACAAGTGGACCTGATAGTTGGAATTCAGGAGTGATTAGTGTAGGCTCTAGTTTTGATGTTAACATTACCAATCCTGGACTGCATCCTTATTATTGCATACCACATGGAGGACCAGGAGGTGCTGGAATGTCAGGCCAAATCATTGCCAATTGTCCTCCAAGCAGTTCATTTGAACTGCAAATTAATTTTAATACTACTATTGCGAACAACCAAGGATACGAAGTGCTAGTTGATGGGGTTCCTAGTTCAGGAAGTCCTTATAATTATTCAGGAACAGGCCCTCAAAGCGCATCCATTTTTGTTAATGGAGATGGTTTGGAACACCTTATTCAAGTTAGAGATATCGCAGACCCAACTTGCTTTGCAGAAAGAACATTGCTGGCACCTGATTGTGGTTCTGCACCTGCTTGTAATATCTCTGTTTCAGCAATTGAAAATGGAGCGTGCAATGCAGCAGATCAGGTACCCGTTCAGCTTACAATAAATTCAGTTAATGGTGGTTCCAATGGCTTTAATGTTTCAGTAGATGGTCTTTTACAATCTGGAAGTCCTTTTAATTACGATGCTTCGGGGCAAACCATCCTGGATATTTTAGTAGCAGCAGATGGACAAACACGAACGATTCTTGTAACGGATGTCAACGATCTCACTTGCAGTGGAAGTACGGATCTACTTACAACCAATTGTACCGTACCTTGTGTTTTATCAGGACTAAGTGCAAGCAATGGTACTGCTATTACACATTTTGTAAATGTAGAAGACTTTGTATTCAATCCAGCTAATATCACCATCACTACTGGCGATATTGTACAATGGAATTGGACTGGTGAGGTGGCGCATACTACTACCAGCGATGCTACCAATGGAGCAGATAGTTGGGATAGTGGCTTACTCAATACAGGAGCGTCTTTTCAAAGTCCGGTTTTGTCTGCGGGCGTCCATTCTTATTATTGCGTTCCGCATGGAGCACCTGGCAACGTAGGTATGGCTGGGAATATTAGTGTACAAGCCAATTGCACAAATGGCGAAGTGGCAGTAGCTTTAAGTTTTAACGAACAAGGTGGAGGATTTAACGGCTTTAATGTATTTGTTGATGGCAGTATCTCACCCAACAGCCCATTTTCTTATGACCCTTCTGGCACGAACACAGCTGTTGTTAATTTATTAGGCGATGGTTTACCTCATAATATAGAGGTTAGAGATGTAGACAACCCCTCATGTTCGATACAGATTTCTTACAATACTCCTGATTGCAATGCTCCAACCTGTCAATTAACCGCAACGGCGGAAGAAACAGGAGTTTGTGATACCAATGATAATGTAGAAGTAAGTCTAACGGTAAATGACATAGGAGGTGGAACTAATGGATTCAACGTAAGCATAGATGGCCAGCCTCAAGGCTCATTTACTTACAATGGAAATGGGACAACCACAGTTCCCCTCGTACTTCCGGGCGATGGACAAAACCACGATATCGCCATCCAAGATATAGACGAACCCTCTTGCACCGCCCTAGCAAATATCAGCACGACGAATTGCATGATCCCTTGCGTTCTGTCTAATATATCAGCAAGCACCGGCAGTTCGACAACACACATAGTCAACGTAGAAGATTTTGTCTTCAATCCAGAAAATATAACGATCACGGCTGGCGATATTGTGCAATGGAATTGGACAGGAGCGATCGCACATACCACAACAAGCGATGCAACATCAGGATCGGATAGCTGGGACAGCGGTTTGCTGAATACTGGAGCAACTTATGAAAGCCCCGTTTTATCAGCCGGCGTGCATTCCTACTATTGCATTCCGCATGGAGCCCCCGGGAATGTGGGCATGGCAGGAAATATCCAAGTACAAGCAGACTGCACAAATGGCGAAGTCAGTGTGTCAGTGAGTTTTGAATCAAGTGGAGGAAGTGGCAATGGTTACAACATATATGTAGACGGTCAGTTGTGGTCAACAAGTCCTCAGGC
>CALIAG010000498.1 GCA_938041325.1 uncultured Saprospiraceae bacterium
GGTTGGCAATGAATTGGGCACTTTTTGAAATTCTCCTTTGCCATTATTCAAATATAGGTTGTCGGTCAACGAAGGCGAACTTCTATAGTTTTCATTGCCGCCACTCATTACTATTAAATCTTGATATCCATCCCCATTGGCATCGAAAAATAAAGCGGCCACATCTTCCCTACTTTTGTCTTTATCCCAAACAGTCGAAGAACTTTTGGTAAATCCAGTTTGGGTTTGAAAATAAAGCTCAGCAGTTTGCCCGGCTGCTCCACCAAAAAAGAGATCAACTAAACCATCTCCATTAACATCGCGTTGTGCAAATGCAGGTCCTTGGGTAGACAAAAGATGAGGGATCAAGTTCTCTCGGTCACTGTCAAAGAAACGATTTTCTTTGTGGGTGAATTCTATATCAATGTTTGCTTTTTTTATAAAATACTTGGGAGTTTTTTCGGTTCTATTTTTCTGATTTGACTCAGCATCTTCATAGTTGAAATTGATTTCTGTATTCAATGCTATTTCAAAATAACTTTTCCCTTTGCCATCTGGCCAAAGGATTTGCAAGGAGTCAATTGTGTTGCTATTTTCAAAACCAAAATGAAACTTCGGTTCAACGCTAGATTGAAAACCTCTTGCCAAATGTAATTCTTGGATTTGTTTTTTTCCATTTTGAAAAACAGAAACCCTGGAACCAATTCCAAAAGGGTTTTCTCTTTGACCTTGCAATGAAATTTTTAAATAGTTGGTATTCGCCTTTTCACTTTGACGATTTAAGAACAAGGACGCTTGCTCGTTAATATTGTTTACGATTAAATCCAAATCACCATCGTTGTCAAAATCAGCGTAAGCCGCACCGTTGGAAAAACCCAATTCATCTAATCCCCATTCCGAACTTTTGTTTTCGAAACTCAATTGACTACCAGAAGAAGTATTTTTATACGCATAATTTTTGGCTGCACCTGATGGCATCTTTTGCAGTAAATCCAAATCGGATAAAGCCGTTGAGGAACTGGGGTTCGATAAAAACTTCAAATAGTCCAAATCTATCGGTCGTCTCAATATCCCATTGCTGATGAAAAGATCTTTTTGGCCATCCAAATTAAAATCTGCCCAAAGTGCTGACCAACTCCAATCCGTTGCAGCGAGATCCAATAATTGGCCAACTTCAGAAAAAGTAGTTTTTTCATTTTCCAAAACCCCTTGATTCAATTGCATTGCATTTCTTGCATATTGAAAATGATATCCAAAGTCTGCTTTGAATTCAAAAATATCATAAGGATCTGTCAAGGCTGATTTTTTCAAAATCTCTTCCTCTTCAGGTTTCATATCCAGCGCCATCAAATCTAGCAAACCGTCATTGTTGATATCCGCTAAATCATTGCCCATTGAAAATTGATTGGTATGCGCCATTGACTTTGTGATTCCTTCGCTAAAGGTTCCATCACAACTCCCGTAATACAAATAATCGTTTTCGTGAAAATCATTTCCAATGTAAATATCAGGGCAAGCATCGTTGTTTATATCGCCAATCGCTATCCCTAATCCATATCCCAAACGGGAAGAGTATATGCCGGAGTCCTTTGTATTGTCTTTAAAAACACCATTTTCATTTTTTAAAAACAAATCTCCTGCTAGTGGGTCAACTTTTCTACGTAAAGTAGTATCTCCATAATTACTCGCATCATGTACCGAATGCCTCAGCACATAAGCATCCAAGTCGCCATCTTTATCGGCGTCAAAAAAGGCTGTTTGTGTACAAAAGCCATTGATGTCAAGCCCGTATTGTTTTGCTGATTCTGTAAAAGTTAGGTCGCCGTTATTGACGTACAATTCGTTTACACCAGATAATTTTTTAAAGTCGCTTACATTATTCACATAGATGTCGAGCAAACCATCTGTGTTGACATCCACCATGCTAACACCTGTTGACCAAGATCCTTTCCCTCCTACTCCAGCTTTTTGCGTAATGTTTTCAAAAGCGATGGATCCATTCTTTGCACCTTTATTCAAATACAGTTCATTAGCACCTTGATTGGCCGTAAAAAAAACATCTGTTAAACCATCACCATTGATATCTCCTACAGCAACTCCACCACCATTATAAAAATAGAGGTATTCAATGATGTTGAAATCTTCGTCTTCCTTCAGCGTATTGGCAAAGGTAATTCCGGAATCTTCGGCAGCTATTTTTTTGAATAAAGTGTCAGGGCTTGAATCGTGTTTGCAAGCAAAAAAAGAAAAAAAGATAAGAATAAAAAGAAGTTTAAATTTCATGTACCATTCAATATTCCATCAAGAGGAGATCGCCGGAAAATAGTTCTATCTGATTATCGGGAAATTTTATTTCCGCGATCCAAAGATACATTTCTTCTCCTGCACTTTTACTTTTAAATTCTCCAGACCATCCATTTGCCTTTTCATTGATAAACCCGTTTCGATTCTCGAACACCAAGGTTCCCCATCGATTGAAAACACGGAGATAGTTGATTTGAGCAGTTCCTTTTCCCTGGATATAAAACACGTCATTGATTCCATCTCCATTGGGACTAAAAACATTTGGGACATATATTTTTCGCTCTGGATCTATGCTTACTAAAATATCGTCAGAAGCCGAACAACCGAATTCATCTTCAATTAGTAAATTATAGCTTTGTTCAGAAATAGGGTTCACCAAAGGATTGGGACAATTGCTGCAAGTCAAACTCGTATCAGAACTTGTCCATAATTCACTTGCTATTTCAGAGGCATTTGTCTCGTAAGATAAAAGCAAACTTTCTCCTTGTGAAATGGTTTGATCTTCTCCAAGATTAACGGTCAAGTTGTTTTCTACTTTTATTAACTCAATCGTGTCTTTCAATATTTCGCAAGGACTGGTGGCTTCTAACCAATAGAATCCTGATTCAGTGATTTCTATAAATTCTGCGCTGCTCCCTGTGCTCCATAAATACTCGTCAGCAGGTGGAGCATATAGGTATATCGTTGATTCTTCACAAAAGTAAAGTTCATCATCTTGAAAAATAGCATTATTTTCCAGAATTTGCATAGCCGTTGGATCGTCTACGATTAAAGTCTGCGGGTCATCTGATAATCTGTCTCCGCCCAATGCTTCTGGGAAGGAATAGAGCTCTGCGCTATTTTCATATTCTCCTTCAAAATCTCCAACGTCGATTTTTAAGACAATAGAATCTTTGCCCAATAGAACAGTTAGCAAATCCGCTTCAAAGATATTCGAACCTACAGAGCTCAAAAGGAAATCTAGACTTGGTCCGCGTACCATTTCTTTAATCATAAATTCGGGAGGAAAAATTTCTAAAAAATAAATTCCACCTTGCGGGATTCCTGCTGTGTTGTTAAAGCGATATGTGACGGTGATTTCGCCACAAGGCAATACTTCTCGCGGTTCGACTTCTTTTTCAAAACTAATTTGATAGGCACAGGTACAAGCATCTGTAAAAGAACTTATTGGACCTGTTGAAGTCTCTGTAATTGTTCCTAGAAACTTATCAAATTTCATCAGTTTATTTTCTGCTCCGCCTGTACTTCCATATCCATACAAAACACCTTTTCGATCAAAAAATAATCCTCCAACTGAAGACACATTAGCCAGCGCATTAAATGTGCTGGTGAATATTGCACCAAAAACATTGATAGAGATCAGGCGTTTGGTATTGTTGTCGAATCCAAAACAGGAACCAAACAACGGATCGAAACTGAGGTCCTCTACGCGAGTCGGTATGGTACTGACAATTGATAATTTCCCCGTGCTGAAATCCTCTGTTATCATTCTGACATAAAAAATTTCAATGTCAAAATTAGTATTTGGATCTCTGCCGATTAGCACGAATTGCAATCCGTTTGGAGTGATGTCTCCTGCATAATACTTAAGGTTGGGATTAAGTCCGGGAGGCAGGCCTAAATCTATTGTGTTCCCTTCTTTATCGATTTGAATGAGGTGGTTGTTTTCAAAATTTATCCCGTAAATATATTTATCAAGGACGCTATAACCAGTAGCATTTAGGCTCATGCCGAGGTCGGCATTTACGGTTGTCGTATTGGAAATTCCATTTCCATCTACTTGGATTTTAAGCAATTGGCTTGGTTCGTTTTCTCCATTGCTCGTTACCAAATAAACAGCTCCATCACATTCAATTTTATTGTCTTGTGTCCAAAGTGTTGTACAATGGAGCACAGAAAAAAGGAATGGTAGGAAGAAGTATTTTTTCAATTGTTTTTATTTCTACTTGTTCTTTGGTTCAAGATTTATTTGTTTCGCACCTACGGAGCTTAATCTATATGCTTTTATAATTTGCTATAAAGATTTCGCTCCTCTGGAGCTAGGTATCTTTATTCGGTTGATTACATAGCTAACTTTAACAATCCATTTCTTACAAACTTAAAAGGTTTCCGATTTTTATCTAGCTCTGTAGGAGCGAAATCTTTATAGCCTCAAATAACAAACGTTTATTAAGCGCTGTAGGCGCGATATCTATTCAAAAACAGCAGCCTCTTAATCATCCCTTCTTTTCAAGACCTATGATAAAGTCTATTTAATTTCAAACAGCTGCAATGCATCATTGTTGCGGGCAACTACTAAAACTTGTTTGCCATTATTCTCTAAAATAAGAAAATCTCTGGCTTCTCCTTCTAATCGAAATCCAGATTCTTTAGAACGAACGGCTTGAAAATTATTTTTACCATCCCCTTTTAAAAAGGTGCCATAATCGGCATCGTATCTTCCTACTTCTGGTTTGGCTTTGTGAAAATTACCCGCCATTAGAATATCTAAGTTTCCGTCTTTATCGAAGTCTTGAATTTCTATTGCAAACTGCGGTGCAAACTGGACCTCTGCAGGCAATTCTTTTAGTTCAAAATTCCCGTTTCCATCATTGATTGCAATGGAGCTTGCCAGATTATTGGTTTTTAAAACGACTGCATTTTCCAAAGCTTCTTTTGAAAACATATCTTCCACCGTTTGTCCAACATAACTTTTAGAACGCAAATATTTTTTCTTCAAGCCGGGCATTTGCATCACCAAATCCTGCTTCAATGCATAAGGTAACAATTGCCCATCTTCATATCGGCAAAGAATCTGTTCCGCTGTCCTGTTGGCGTCAAAATCATTAATATACATGACCAAAGGTTTGTCTTTTTCCGCACGAAAGCGGGAATTAAAACCATGATTGCCCAGCACCAAATCCATATCTCCGTCTTTGTCTAAATCTGCAGCTTTCACACAATTCCACCAACCGGTTGCAGGTTCGCTTTCCCTAGATTTTTTGCGATTGAATTTTCCTTTTTCATTGATAAAAACTTCTATTGCCATCCACTCTCCTATCACCAATAAATCATCGTCTTTGTCTCCATCCAAATCGGTCCAGACTACATCCGTGATCATTCCCAATTCATTTAATTCTGGGGCCAAATCATCGGTTTTGTTTTTAAAGTTTCCTTGTCCATCATTTTCAAGAAGATAACCATTTACAGGCACTCCATATAAAAAGGGCTTCAATCTCAAGCCTACAAACAAATCCAAATCGCCATCCTTGTCAAAGTCGCTTGCTTTTACACAACTGCTGTTTTCATATTTTCCAGCGGGAAGGGTTTGTTTTGCTTTGGTGAAATTTCCTTGCCCATCATTTATATATAAACGATCTTTTAGTGCTGGTGACGTCGCAGGAAATTCATTGCCTCCGCATGCAACATAAAGATCCAAATCGCCATCATTGTCTGCGTCAAAAAACTCACTGTCCAAGTCTTCTGATACTTTATCGACATCAAATAATTCTTTATTTTTTGGAATGAATGATCCGTTTTTATTTTGAATATAAAGTTCGGCAGCCTGATCTTTTGCTCCACCAATAAATACATCTTCCAAACCATCTCCGTTCACATCTCCTTTGGCTAGTTTCGGACCGTTTGCAGAGAGCATATGGTAAATCAAACGGTCTCTATCAAAGTCCACAAAAAGATTTTCCTCGTGTTTATAGTCCGAAAGGCCAGGCGTTTTGATGGCTTCAAATAATGCTTGCTGCTTTTTTGTTGAAACTAAATTACTAGCTTCCTTTGTTGCATCAGACTGGCTCAGCTTTAGTACTTGATTCGTTGGTACATTTTCGAGTATACTTTCTTTTCCGTTCGGCCATTGGACGATTACTTTTTCTAGTGTCTCTATATCTCCGAGTCCAAAATGAGCAGTATAATCCATGGAAGATTGAAAGCCGCGCATAGGCATATGTTCCAAAAAATATTTTTGACCGCCATTGAGCAACCAAATTTTACTGCCCAAAGCAAAAGGATTTTTCTCTTCTCCTTTTAAATCGAATTGTAAATAATTTTTCTTGGATTTATTTTCATATAAGAACGCAGGCATATTCACATTATTGACCACTAAATCGAGGTCTCCATCATTGTCTAAATCAACATAT
>CALIAG010000499.1 GCA_938041325.1 uncultured Saprospiraceae bacterium
CTCCAAAAAAAATTGATTGGCAAGGACACCGCGGCGCACGTGGCATTCTTCCTGAAAATTCAATTCCCTCTTTTTTAAAGGCTTTGGAATATCCGATTACAACATTGGAATTAGATGTCGTCATTTCAAAAGACAAGAAGGTCATTGTATCGCATGATCCGGTTTTCAATCATGCTATTTGTAGCAAACCCGATGGGTCGGAAATCGCGGATGGCGAAGAAATCCTATTGTACGAGTTGACTTATGATGAAATCAAAGCTTTCGATTGTGGCAGTAAAGGAAACGAAAATTTCAAAGAACAAACCGCTATGAAAGTCAGCAAGCCTAGCTTAATGGACATGGTCAAAGCTGTTGAGGAACATTGCGAAAAAACAGGAAGAGCAAAGCCTTTTTACAATATCGAAATAAAAGCCACGGAAGATGGTTATGATAAAAAGACTCCCGCTCCCAAAGAATTTGTTGCTTTGGTCTTGGCAGAATTAAAGGAACTGGGCATTATGAAAAGAATGAATTTACAATCGTTTGATGTCAATACAATGAATGAAATTCATGCGCAGGATCCATCTGTTGTAACCGCTTATTTAATTGAGAACCTAGAAGGAATCGATGAAAATTTAAAAAAGCTTACTTTCAAACCTGATATATACAGCCCTTACTTCATGCTCGTGAACCAAAGCGTTGTTCAACAATTGCACGCAAAAGGAATTCGCTTAATTCCTTGGACGATAAACAAGCCGGAGATGATGAAAAAAATGGTTGACTTAGGTGTGGATGGAATCATTACAGATTATCCGAATTTGATTCCAGAAGAAATGTTTTAAGAAAGTATTCAATATTTTTTAATCAAAAAAAAATAAAGGAAAAGGCCTTGACCCACTCGTTTTTTCACGAGGGTGAGCATATGACGCTGTTCGTTTTTTTCTCTGAAAAGGATTGGAAGTTGTTTTTACATACACAGGTATGCAACAATTCAATCCAAGAGACTTTAAGGCTGTAAATCCCCTTTGGGAGGGATCCCACCCACAGCCGCCACCGCCGCCCATTTTCAGGGCGCATTTACAACAGGACATAGTATCTCTGTCTCATTTCAACGCTTTTGTCGAAACTAAGTATATTGATAAATTTGTAAAGTGCTTGATGCATCTAGCCTCTATAACAAAGACGCAGGATTTTAAAAATTCCATAAATTTTTAAAGAAAATATTTTAACAAATGTCATTTTCAATAATTCCGTGTATTTAAACCCTTCAAGATCAGTACCTTGAAATAGTCAATTTAAAAAATAAAAAATTTGTTAATTCTCTTCAAAGGAGGTGTGTAAAACCGGAAAGACTCGGATATTGGTTAATTTGTTTTATCTCAGAATGTGATAAAGGCTCCAATCGTCCTAGGAAAAAAGAGTGCCAATTTTTGTAGTCTGCTCTTCTAGTTCACTTCATCATTAAAAGTCAACTTTGCTTCAATAACCTTAGGTGGATCAATTTCATCAATTCCTGATTTTTTGTAGGAATTCAAGGAATCGTAAACGACCGTATGCAATCTTTTACGGATGCTTTTTCGAAACAAGGTTTTGTTTTTCACACTTGGATTAATTCGATTTGCAATAAAGATAAAAACCAATTCTTCATCCGGATCTACCCAAACACATGGTCCCGTAAATCCAGTATGACCATATGTATTTTTAGAAGCTTTATTAGAAATGGACGCTGTTTTTTTACCATACTTTCTATCAAAGCCTAGCCCTCTATGATTGCCATGTTTCGCTGAAGTGAAATAGTTAACTGTTGCTGGTTTGAAATATTCCTGACCTCCATAAGAACCACCGTTGAGCAACATCTGAAAAATTACGGCAAGATCTTCTGCATTTGAAAACAATCCAGCATTCCCAGCCACACCACCCAACAAGGCAGCAGACTCATCGTGGACATAACCTCTTAAGGTTTGCTTCCTCCACTTTTCATCATTCTGAGTAGGCGTTATTTTTTCTTTAGCGAACTTCTCTCTAGGATTGAAGGTCGTATTCCGCAATCCAAGTGGTTTATAAAAACTTCGATATAAATACGCATCAAATTTTTCCTCTGATTTGTTTTCTACCAATCTTTGCATCAAATTAAAATTCACATCACTATAGCGGTATTTCTTTTTCCGTTTTGCTGGTTGTATTTCAACCACTTCTTGCCAAATGGTGTCCCTCCACTTTCTATGCATATACATGGAATCCGCAATTTTAATGGAATAGTCTCCTTGTGGTATTTTACAAAAATAATCATTGCATATACTATCCGTAGAATCTCGATACATGATGTACTTTGAAATCGGCATATGTGGTTGCAAACTAGAAGCGTGGGTCATTATTTGTTTGACCGTAATTCTTTTCATCTTTGAATTGTCTCCCAATTCCAAATGCTTACTCAATTTATCCGAAGTTTTAAACTTCCCTCTTTCATACAACTTCATAGAAGCCAAGGTTGTTGCGGCCACTTTCGTGATCGAGGCTACATCGTAGAGATCTGTTTTCAATACCTTTTGCTTGATTTTATCTCCATGTTGTCCAAAAGCTTTTGAATAAATAATACTACCATTCTTAGCAACTAAAATCTGACAACCAGGTGTTGCTCCTGATGCAATCGCAGATTTGGCTATGGCATCAAGACCAACCAGTTTATAAGCTGCAATACCAACTTCTTCAGGAGCACCATATCGCAAACGTATAACCTCTGTGCTGTTTAGATGCTTGTAAGGTAAATGTGTTGCGACTGCCATTGGCAAACTTCCTGTTGAGCTCACCCCTCCGAACAATAACTGAGCAGCATAGGCTTCTGTTATTTCATTGCGTTCAAAAGCTTGAATAGAAGTAAGAGTGGTATCAAAATATTGGAGGTTGTAAGGATTCCCAAAATTGACCAGACAAACATCTGTCTCATTGGACAAACGATTTACAGATGCTATAAAGAGACTGTCTTTTTTAGCATTCAAATTTAAATCTTCCAAAGTCAGAACAATATTGCTTTTTTTGTTGGCTTTAAAATCCAGCTCTTTCAACAAAACAGAATCCGATGCGGCTAATTGATAAGATTTAAAGTCAGTGTAATTTTTAAAAAAACTATTGAAATTAGACAAGGCTTTTGCACCATAATTAAAAACTCTAAAATCACGGTTATAGTTTTTCGAAAAAGGAATGAGCGCATTTGGGTTATTCGCTAAGACAATGGAAGATTCAAACAAGCGACGAGCATACAACTCCAACTCATCGTTTTGGAGCCATGCTTTAGCGTATTCAGGAACAACTTTGGTTTGGATACTGTCGAGCCTCATCCATTCCTTTGCAAGTAAGACTCTATAGACTTTACTGTCCAAACTTTTCATTGGCAGTAAACCTTCTTCCACATAAGCTTTGATATAATCGATCGTTTCTCGCACACTATCTCTGACCACAAATATTTCAGTCCCTGCATGAAGCAATTTATCTAAATTAGCAGATTGGGTTTTTTCGGAAACAATCAAACCACCAAATTCCAGTTTTTGTCTAAAATAGTTTTTAATAAAATAAGTTGGAAGTTCATTGATGGTATCATTGTCAAATATTTTTTGATCAACCATTATTCCGGAAAGACCATTTTGACAAAGGTTGAAATAAGGATTCAGAATACTATCTAGCATACCAGTAGTATCACCGTCCATAAAAAGATAATCTTCAAACGCTCCAGCCACTGCAAGTATTTTTGAATCCTGCAGCGTTCTCATTTTATTCGCACTATTGATTAAATTTTTCTCCCATTCGAATTCATAAATATTTGAATCAAAAGTCAGAGAATCATTTTCGAAGCGATCAAGGCCTGGACTAAAGCAAAAATTAATGCCTAATGCTTTGCATTGCTGAATCATCAATTCATCCAATTCGCTTCGCACAGAATCTTGTCCAACAGCGCTTAAGGAAACCGGTTTGGGAAATTTAAGTTGATCTGAAAATTGATTATTTAAGAGAACTTGCTGATCTGTTGCTACAAATAATGGAACCGGACTTCGCTTTTTACAAGTATCAAGTCTATTGATGAATTCATTTAATTTTAAGTCGTTCATTAATAAGCCACCCAATAAGCCATTTTCAACCCATTGGTACAAACTGTCTTTTTCTATCGTAGACTTGGAATCTGTTTTTAAAAGGATGAGTTGCCCGATTTTTTGTTCCAGCGTCATTCCTTGCAGAATCGAATCTGCCCATACTGGATCTACTTGCATAAAAGGAGCATGCAAAGGCTCATATACGTTATCCGTCCGCTCGCAAGCAGAACAGAAAAAAATTATTAGCACAAAGAAAAAAAATCTAGCCATTCGTAAACTTCAGTTTTCGCGTTTTGGAACATGTAAATATTACTTTACTGTTTTCACGTTCCTTTGGTTCCTTTGTTTTCTATAGTATGTTTGTGCTTATATTAGGTCCAAAAATTTCGGTCCTTATAGTTGTCTTCGTTATGAGAAATGATCTCAGGGAAAGAATCGAGAGGGATACCTAAAATTATGAAATTTCCATATAACATGAAAATCTATTTCTAAATTTATTTGTCCTATAAAATGAAAAATGCGGTCAGAAGGGTATTCCAGAGATGATTCTATTTTAGAACGATGAAAACCACTTATGTGTTTCTTTTGTTCGGTCTTATTTTCACAAAGAAATTAGACTAATTTAATCGTCTAACTTCGCGTATAAAAAACCATCTAAATAAGTATCGTTCTTCTTATGGTTTTTTCTTAGAATTCCTTCTCTTTTAAATCCTGCTTTTTCAAGAACCTTCATAGAAGGAAAATTATGTGCGAATACATGAGCTTCCAAGCGGACTAAATCAGTATTGGCCAATAAATGATCAGATAGTTTTTTTACCACTTCAGTCATGATACCTTTGCCCCAATAAGGCCTTCCCAACCAATAACCCAGTTCGTTTTTGTGAGGTTTATCAATCATGGATTGAACCAAACCTATTCCACCAATTAGCAAACCTTCCTTGTCTCTTATCACCCATTCTGTTTGTATGGGTTCAGTTAACTTTTTCTTATAAACAATTTCTAACCAAGTTTCTGCATCATCTATTCCATAAGGATGAGGTACTTTGAGCGTGTTGTCGTAGATCCCTTTATCATTCATTAGAAAGACCAGCTGTTCTTTATCAGAAACATGGAGTTCATTTAAAAAATAATCAGCAGTAATTGGAAGAACATTTTTTTTATTCATCATTCGATCGGGGGACTTTTGGTGTCCTCTTCAAAGAACAACACGACAAACAAAAAAATAGTTTCAATATCTATACTTCAAAAGGTAGGAATAGGTATTTAAGAGTTTTTCTTGTGGGAATCCGAATCTAAACATATTGAATACAATGAAATTCGCCAATTGAACTCTCAGGTATCCATTCTCTTCATATTTTCTTGCCGAAACCAAAAAGTCTTTTTGGATAATATGCAATGAAGAGCGCTCTTTCAACCGACATAAAAAATTAAAATCTTCCATGATTAGACAAGATTCATCAAATTTTCCCATTTCAAAAAAAGTAGATTTAGGAATGTATAGACTTTGATCTCCACCTCTACACCACAAAAATGAATAACGGGTAAAAAAGGCATTTAGCTTCAAGAGTTGTTTTGAAGAATCAAATTTATATCTGAAGCATCCTATGGTATGTCCTTGTTCAATAGATTTATAAATGTCGGTTATATAAGTAGGCGGAGGTAAAGTGTCAGCGTGGACGAAATACAAATAATCTCCATTTGCTTTCTCTGCGCCTAGATTCATTTGAATGGCTCTACTCTGCTTTAGTGACTCTATAAGCTCAACACCAAAATCACTTGCAATTTGAGTCGTCTTGTCATCACTTCCACCATCTACTACAATAATTTGTAGGGAATATTCTTTTGGAATTTCAAGCAATCGTTTGAGCAAACGACTTAGATTTATCGCTTCATTTAATGTAGGAATTATTATGCTGAGTTTCAATTTCATTGGAATTCAAAAAATAAAATGGAATTAAAACGATTCTCCAACAGTTAGGTAAAAACCAGAAGTGTTTTTTCCAATTCCATAATCAATTCTAAGATTTACCTTTTCTTTTTCATCCAAAGCAAATCTTAATCCTCCTCCAAAACTATACCTCCAGTATTCTGATTTAAAGTCTGGAAAATTATTGGTAACTGCTCCGTAAGAAAAAAATGCTGCTGCACCAAGTCTCCAAAATAATGGAAACCGATACTCTACTTGAGTTGTTAAATAATGTTTGTCTCTATAAAAACCTTCTGTATATCCCCGCATTCTCGAACTTCCGCCAAGCAATGGCAATTGATTGAAAGGAACTTGTCCATTCGTAAATTCTCCATAAATATTTATCGCTAAAACATGATCTTGTTTCCAACTTAAAAATGTAGAATAATTGGCAATCATTCTTGTATAATTGAATCGCGATCCAAATACCTTATGACTTGAAAACAAAAGCGTTTCAAGATAATTTCCTCGAGATGGACAATAGGCACGATCCCGGTTATCATAGTTGATTACGATTCCTAGACCAGAATGATATCCTCCATTGTTACCGATAATGGAACCATCCCTCAATCTGCTGGTTTCTGCTGTTTCAACTACTTTATAATCTTCTGAAATAAAACGGAAGCCAGCATACCATCCCGGAAGTACCCGCGATACTGCATTTATATCAAAGCCAGGATAATTTGCAAAAAAGATTTCTTCTTCCTTATCTTCATTATTGCCATTCCCGTAATATTGATAAGAAAATTTATAATAGCCTAACCTTCCATACAAACGGTATTGATCTTCTTTGAAATAAAAACTGTATTTCCCAATAATACCCAATTGATTTTTCAAGGAATACGATGCTCCAATCTGTATTTGTTGAGGATTGCCTTCATCACTTTGTCCTGGCAAACGAAAAGTATAAACACTCCCTGCTCCAAATGACCAACTGGTTTCAGGCTTAAAATAGACCAATGGCAGTATAACCAACTTTCCAGCTTTGACCTTCGTGCTGTCTTTTTCGATAACTTGACGTGAGGAGAATTCTGCACCAGCAACTGCTACAGAACATAGCAGACAAACAAGGCTTGCCAATACATTTTTAAAAGAGGAATTCATATTTTTTTTACAAGAGCAGAACTCCTGTCACTTGGTGTTAAAAATCAATTGGTTCATCAATGTCCGTGCAAATTTACAACCAGATTAAATTAAGGTTTAAATTTATAAATGAAATTAATCAAAAAATAGCGGTTGAAAAACCTTTTGGGCAATCGATATTTAAACAACACACCGACATCTTCTTCTATTCTTAGGCAAGATTTAGTCTGATTTATGTAAAATCATGAACAATTCCTTTTACTTTAGTGTTTCTTACTCTTGAACTATAGACAACTTGACAAAAAATAATTCATATCGTTTTCATTCAAAAGTATTGGCTATAGTGGTCCTTACCTGTATCTCTTTTGAATGCACAAACCACTATTGGTCTAAGTGGCTCAACATGGAAAGTATTTCATTAGAGATGCTGGATTTGTTTGATGGAGAAGAAGAAAAGGAAGAGAAAAAGGAAAAAGAAAATAAATTCAAAACTAAATTCTTAGCAAAGATTCGAATTTCAGAATTAAATATGAAAACTAGCCATCTTATTTGTCTAGATATAGAGTCTCTTAATCATCCAGAAATAAGTACTCCTCCTCCAAAGTCCTTACACAGCTAAGTTCAGCTCAATGGAGTATTTCAGCTTATTAGGAATACCGCCAAAACTGAATAAACCAAAGAAAAATTTCAGATACACTTTTGTTCATTGGCTTCTATTGACCAGTCCTAACATTTAAGGCGGTTAAAATGAGCGTTTGAACATTTAAATTGAGAAAAACAAATGAAAAAAAGATTCGGATTCGATTTTTCAAACATTAAAGGAGATTTATTTGGAGGAATAACAGCAGGTATTGTGGCATTGCCACTTGCACTGGCCTTTGGACTCCAATCCGGTATGGGCGCTGCCGCCGGACTCTATGGAGCTATTTTTATTAGCTTTTTCGCAGCCCTTTTTGGAGGAACCAACACTCAAATATCAGGTCCAACGGCTCCTATGACTGCTGTGAGTATGGTCATTATTGCAGGGATTATTGCTGCCAATGAAGGCAACGTTGAAAGAGCGCTTCCCGCTATATTAATGGTTTTTATTTTAGCAGGATTGATTCAAATTGTCTTGGGTTTTCTTAAAGTTGGTCAATATATAAGATACATCCCCTACCCGGTTGTCTCGGGCTTTATGACAGGTATTGGAGTAATCATTCTCATCAGCCAAATTATGCCGATGTTGGGTTATTATCCAAAAGAGGACCTTGCTTATGTCAATAAATTTTTACCGCAAGCAGAAGAGGTTTTGTTAGAGCGAATCCTAAAAGAAGAAGCTGCTGAAGATATCCTTGTTTTGGAGGATTTCAAAACAACCGTTGAACGAGCAAGTCTTATCACCAGAGATGAAATATTAACAGAAGCACAAGTGCTAGCTGCGAATGATGCATCTGGTGTATTGGGTACCTTCAGAACTTTTGGTACCGCCATAAAAAACATCAACTTGGTAGATTTGATTCTTTGTCTTATTACCATTTTTATAATTTTTGGGTTTAAAAAGATTACCACCTCGATACCCAGTACTTTGGTCGCCCTCATTGCCGTTTCTTTGGGTGCCTTCTTTTTTATTCCGGAGTACAGAACCATTGGACTGATTCCTAGTGGATTTCCTAGTTTGAGAATTGAGATTTTTACAGGCTTCAGTTTAGGACAAGTGATCCCCTACGTCTTCACCGCGGCCTCACTCGCAGCACTTGGTGCAATAGATTCTTTGCTAACCTCTGTAGTCGCGGATAACATGACCAAGACCAAACACAACCCCAATAAGGAATTGGTTGGTCAAGGAATTGGTAACACAATAGCCGCTTTATTCGGAGGAATACCTGGAGCCGGTGCCACGATCCGTACGGTTGTAAATATTCAGGCTGGTGGAAAAACTAAAATTTCCGGTATGGTCGCAGGTGTTTTGCTACTAGGCGTTTTATTATTGCTGGGACCTCTGGCTTCACAAATTCCGGCTGCCGTATTAGCTGGTATTCTTGTGACGGTGGGAATTGGTGTAATGGATTACAAAGGGCTGAAACATGTGGGCCATATGCCTAAAAGCGAAGTCGTTGTAATGTTCTTGGTTTTGATCTTAACCGTTTTTGTTGGTTTGATTGAAGCAGTGGTAATCGGTTTGGTTCTAGCTTCAGTTCTTTTCATGAAAAAGATATCGGATGTAGTAGAACACCGAACAGAATCTACTCCTTTAAAAGAGTTTGCTAGAGAAATTCCATGGACGGATGAAGGAGACATTATTGATCGTATTGGAAACAAGGTTTACATCAAACACCTTGATGGTCCTTTATTTTTTGGTTTTGCTTCAAGATTTCAGGATATGGTCAACGCGCTTCCAGATGTAGAAGTCGTAATCATTAGAATGGATAAGGTGCCCTATGTGGATCAATCTGGTTTATATGCAATGGAAGATGCCATTATGGACTTACAGGCCCAGGACATCAAAGTTGTTTTTACCAACATACGTGGTCAACCGTTGGATATCTTTAGCAGAATCAATTTGATTCCGAGTTTAATTCCAGAAAAGGATTGTTTTCCAACCTTTAGAGATTGTCTAGTCTGGCTCGAAGCTTATTTAAAGAACAATGAACTGGATTCAGATTTTGATAAAATAAAAGTCTAAGTATTTGAAAAAATATTTCATAAAAATCAAAGGCCATATAGATTCTTCTATATGGCCTTTTTTTTGCAGAAAACAAATGATTAAGCCTTTGCGACTTCCCACCGACTTCCTTAGCAATTCAGCGCAACAAAGCAACATCTTTCCATCTTCCAATTGTACTCCAGGCCGGGATCGAACCGACAAATCCCATGCGGGAAACCGGGGCTTAAACCCGACGCGTTTTCCAATTTCGCCACTGGAGTAAATAGTGAGGATAGTAGGAGTCGAACCTACAAACCCATTACAGGTCACGGGGTCTAAACCCGCTGCGTGAACCGTTTCGCCATATCCCCAAATAAAAAAGCATCTTACCTTAACGGCAAGATGCTTTCAAATCTATCATTCAATTCCTTGATTAGTAGATCACATACCTTGCCCGTTGTCTTTTGCAGAGACTTAAGAGAGAACAAGAGATATTTAAAATTCTAATAATCATTATTTTATATTAAAACGGTTTTGAGACTTTTTGGGGTTTATAATAGAAATACAATACTTTATAAATAATAGTTCCATCAAAAAGAAAAAAGAAAAATTTTGTGGTAACTCGGGAATCGAACCCTGGCCTTCCGGGCTTCAACCGAACGCTCTACCAATTAAGCTAAGTCACCTTGTTGCTTGTACTCCTCAGAAAATAAAAAAGCGTTTCTTTAGGTAAAAGAGAGAAACGCTTTTTGTGTTTTCATTTTTACAAAAGATCCCCTTTTATGAGTTATTAATAAATAAACCAGATGCAAAAATAAAGAGTTTCATAATCGAAAAAATTAAATTAAACGTTTTACCAATATGATCAGCGGAATACATCGGATTCGAACCGATCTGATATCAAGCGTGACAAGCTTGTGGCCACTCCGAGCAGCCCCGTACTCCAGTTTTCTTCGGGAAATTCACTTTATTAAAAAGCATATCTTGATTTCCGTTTGTAGATCCTCGCCTTGCATTTAATAGAACTCAATCTCTTTTCTTTAAGTTCCCGAGTTTTAAAAAAATCAAAAATTTATTTTTAATCAAACTTTATTCTTCGAACAAAAACACCTATCATGGCATTGAGTAAAAGGGAATTGCAGTAAAATCAGATTGCCTCAAAACACTGAATAAAAAATACCGTTATAATAATAAGCAACTGTTTTCAAAGTCTATGAATACAACCTAAAACGATAAAATTGACCCAATTCTTGAATGACATATTCCACAAAAATTATGGAGCCCTATGCAACTATGCAACAGGGATGATAAAGGATAGTCATACTGCAGAGGATTTAGTCCAATCTGTTTTTATTCAACTATGGGAAAATGGAAAATTGATTGATCTTGAAAACCCCAGTGCTTATTTGTTAAAATGTGTTCGGTATAAATGTATTGACTTTTTAAGAAGCAAAAAGAGGAAGAAGGAGATTTATCTAGAGAACCAATTTGATATAAAATCTAAGGAAACAAGTGCGCTGAAGGAAGAAGAAATAGTTCCCATGTTGAATTACTTTGTAGCCAAGCTTCCTCCAAAGATGAAACAAGTATTTTTGATGAGTCGGGAACAAGGAATGACCTATAAAGAAATAGCCGAAGCGCTTAATCTATCTCCTAAAACCATTGAAAACCAAATGGGTTCTGCTCTTAAAAAACTAAAAATTCTCCTTCAAGAACACCAGTATTTACCTGTCTTGGTGATTTTTTTACAATAATTTAATAACTCAATAGGGGTAACTCCATTTTTAGTCGAGATAGTAGTAAAGCAACATTTTTTCTGCTTAAAAAAATTACTATGTCTGACATTTATAACTTGTTATCCAAATATTTCGATGGCGAATCTTCTAAAGAGGAAGACCAATTAGTCCAACAATTCAAGCGAGACAATCCGGAAGAATACAACAATCTTCAATCCTTCTGGACTCAAAAAGGAATTGACTTTAAGGAATTTGACAGCGCTAAAGCTTTGGATGAAATAATCCAAAAAACAGCCCAACCAAAGCGAAGAAATTTACAACCTTTCTTAAAATATGCGGTTTCCATTGCTGCTGCTTTTCTACTCCTTTTTGGAGGTGTATATCTCTTTAATGTAAATCAGGTTGATACTCTTCTTGTCCAAATAAGGGCGAAAGACCATCAACAGAAAATAGAATTGGAGGATGGTTCTATTGTGTACTTGAATGCCAATGCTTCCTTTTCTTATCCCGAAAGTTTTCAACCCCAAAAAAGAATCGTTACGTTGCAGGGCGAAGCATTTTTTGAAATTGCCAAAGATGCAAATCGGCCGTTCATCGTTAATACCAATCATTCTGAAGTGACCGTTTTAGGAACTTCCTTTAATATCAATACGACATCTGATCAAACAGAAGTATCTGTTGCAACCGGCAAAGTGCAAGTAAATTCTTTGACCAACAAAGAATCTTCAATACTCCTTCCTAATCAAACAGCCTTAAATACCAAGACTTCAATGAAAGTATTTCCAACAAAGAATACAAACTATTTAGCTTGGAAAACGGGTGTTTTTGTTTTTGAAAAAACAACAATTCAACAGGTCGTAAAAGAACTGAAAACAGTTTACAAAAAACAAATAAAACTAACGAAACTGGATGCGGACTGCTTACTCACCTCAACTTTTGACAAGCAGGATATAAAGGAAATAGTAGAAATCATCCAGCTTAGTTGCGACATGAAACTCAGACAAAAAAACAAAAGCTATGAACTGTACTAAAAACTACCATTGGATACTCCTCTTATTTCTTTTTACTTTTTCAGGAAACATCGCTTGGACGCAGAGTGGGATTCTCCAACAAAAAGTCACCATCGCTTTTGCCGATTTATCTTTGTCTGAATCATTGAAAAAACTAGAACAAGAAACAGACATTAGTACTGCATTTAATGAAAGGGAAATCAATGATAAAAAGATAAATTTCACTTTCAACGAAGAGCCATTAAGTCGCGTCTTGGATAAGTTATTAAAAAGTAAAAACTTAAGCTATAAAGTTATAGGAAACACCATCGTTATTTTCCGAAAGGAAGTTCAAAAAATCAATTCTACCATTGAAGAAACCAATGAGTTAAAGACGAAGGAAAAACAGAAAAAATACACCATTAGCGGTTACATTTTGGATGCAGAAAGTAAAGAATCTCTCATTGGTGCCAGCGTGTATGTAGTGGATAAAAAGAAAGGCACCTCTTCCAATGAATATGGATTTTATAGCTTGACTTTGTTGGAAGGTAATTATGAAATTATTTTTTCTTATATCGGTTATCAATCGATAGTCAAACAAATTTCATTGATCGAAAATGAAGACTTCTCTCCTACCCTTTCGACTGGCAATCAATTGGAAGAAGTTGTAGTGACCGCAGAAGAGGTAACACAAAGGCATTTGGATAGCAAAATGAGTAGCAATAAATTATCTATGGAAAAACTCAAATCCATGCCTGTCTTAATGGGAGAAAGGGATGTCCTAAAAATGGTTCAACTGATGCCCGGAATTCAATCCGGTTCCGAAGGAAGCACTGGACTTTATGTGAGAGGTGGTGGACCAGATCAAAACTTGCTATTACTGGACGGAGTACCGATTTATAATGTCAATCATCTTTTTGGTTTTTTAAGTTCTTTGAACGGAGACGCTATAAAAAGTGCAGAAATTATCAAAGGTGGATTTCCGGCAAGATATGGAGGACGGCTTTCTTCTATTCTGGATGTTAGAATGAAAGAAGGCAATATGGAAAAATTCCATGGAGATGTATCTGTGGGTTTGTTATCGGGTAAGATAAATCTGGAAGGGCCCATTCAAAAAAATAAAACATCCTTTCATTTTTCTGCAAGAAGAACTTGGCTAGATGCCTTTACAACGCCCATTCAAAAAAGCATAAAACAAGAACAAGGTTTTGAACAATTTGTGGCCTACAATTTCTATGACTTGAATGGTAAGATAAATCATAAATTCTCTGAAAAAAGCAGATTGTATTTAAGTGCTTATATGGGCAATGACCTTTTCAAAAACAACCTCAAAGAACAAGCTTATAATGAAACCACGGATCTTAGCTGGGGCAATAAAATATTTTCAGCCAGATGGAATTACCAAATTTCACCAAAATTATTTTCTAATGCAACCGTTTATTCTAGTGCCTACGATTTTGAATTTGAACTTGATCAAATTTCTGGAACCAATACTGAAAATAATCTAAAATATACTTTTTCCTCTAGCTCTAAAATAAGAGATTTGGGTGCAAAGCTAGATTTTGATTTCACTCCTAGTCCGAATCATTATGTACGTTTTGGAGTAGGTTCTGTTGATCATCAATTCACACCAACAGTCAACACTGAAACAGCCATCCTTGGAAACGCTGCTCCCAAGGATGTAACCAATGGCGACTCAATAGTTAAAGCCAATGAATTTACCGCTTACATTGAAGACGATATGTCCATTGGAGAAAAAGTCAAACTAAACGTAGGAGTTCATCTTGCAAATTTCAACGTTGAAAACTCCAATTATTTTTCTGTCCAACCTCGAGCAGCAGTCAGTTTTTTATTAAACAAAAAATCTTCCTTAAAATTTTCCTATTCTCACATGACTCAGTTTTTGCACCTTTTGTCAAGTCCTGGTTTAGGTCTACCGACGGACTTGTGGGTTCCGAGCACAGATAAAATTGAGCCTGAAAAATCCATTCAATATGCCATCGGATATACTCGAAGCTTAAACGATGGATACGAATTCACACTAGAAGGTTATTTCAAAGAAATGGATAATTTGTTAGAATATAAATCTGGTTTCAACATATTCAGTAGCAGCAGTAGTTGGGAAGATAAAGTAGTGACAGGAACAGGAAAAAGTTATGGCATCGAATTATTGTTGGAAAAAAAATCTGGTAAGACAACCGGTTGGATCGGCTATACACTATCTAAATCAACTCGTTCTTTTCCAGATATTGATAACGGAGAAACCTTCCCTTATAAGTACGACCGCAGACACGACATCAGTATTGCAGTTACCCACAAGAAAAGTGAAAGAGTGGATTTTGGATTGGTATGGGTTTACGGTTCTGGAAATACTTATACACTCGGTACTCAAAACTACAATGCGATCAATGTAGGTGCAGAACCTTTATTTGTGACCGGTCTGCTATCCACTATTTCTCCGGTGAACCACATAGAAAACAGGAATAACCAACGAGCGCCTGCTTATCATCGATTGGACTTATCCGTCAATTTTCACAAAATGAAAAAACATGGAAAACGCACATGGAGTTTTGGATTGTACAATGCTTATAGTCGTCAAAATCCTTTTATCGTAGCTATAAAACAAAGACAAAATAGTGAACAGCTATTTCTAGAACAAACCAGCTTGTTGCCAATACTTCCATTCGCGTCTTACTCATTTAAATTTTAAACTTAAAAAAAATGCGTTATATCTTATTTACTTGTTCCATTTGCTTTATGATTTTATGTAATTCTTGCAAAAAAGAATTGCCCTTTCCGGGTGGTGAAAACGACGACTTAATCGTACTAAACAGTATATTCAGTACAGAAAACAATCTAGAGGTACATGTCAGTAAAAGTTGTTTTATCAATGACAGTTTATGTATCGGAAACTTTATTGATGATGCTCAAGTAATTTTACAAGATGAGTCTGGGAATATTTTGAACAACTTAAGTCATCAAGGGAAAGGAATTTATCACGCAGAAAATTTTGTTTTAAATTCTAATAAAACTTATCAATTGGAAGTCCTTCATTCCGAAATGGAGTCCGTTATGGCCAAAAGCAATATTCCGAAGGAATTCTCTTGTAGTGTAAAAGGGCAGGAGGAAAGACTGTATGGAAATGATGTCACTTGGGAATTTGATATTGAAATTATAGATAATCCCGATGAAGAAAACTATTACCTTTTGGAAGGCTTAATCGAAATTTTGGATGGGGAACATGACTATACTTTAAATGATATAAATGGATATATTGAACCTCATATTGGTCATCACAGCAATGATGTAAATGCAGAAAACAAATCCTTAACTTCAGGTTTTGATTATGTTTCTTATCCTTTGAGAAGTGTTTTTTTACCCGATGAAAATTTTAACGGGCAAACTTATCGAACTCAATTCGGACTGTCTGATGATGATGTTCAAAATCCGGATTATAATGACTTCAAAGCTCATCTTTCTATAAAATCAGTCTCAGAAGAAATGTACAACTATTATAAATCACTAGAGATGTATAGACTGGGACAGAATAATATTTTTGCGGAACCTGAACAAATATATAGCAACGTAGATGGAGGTATTGGTGTATTCGCAGGGTTCACTCAACAGACTTTTGAAATTGATTTACCGAAATCTGACTACGCCCTACCAACAAAAATATTTGTAGAAAATGAAAATTGTTCAGGTCCATGTACCATACTTTTTTCTACAGATGGTGGATCAAAATTAAACTATAACTGGGACTTTGGCGATGGAGGAACTTCTTCGGAACCCAATCCGGAATATAATTATGAGTCACCAGGTCAATATGAAGTCACTTTAAGTTTGTCAATCGGTCCCGGGGATTTAGACCTTTATATCACAAGGGTTACTATTAATTAAAACTTACTTTGCTAAGTATGAAAAAAATAAATCGAACGGCCTACTTTGGAATCAGTAAATCAAATAGAATCTATTTCGATGTTGAAATTGAAGTTGTGAAAAAATGTTTGAAAAAACATGAAATTGACTTAGTCGTTTTTGTCGATAAATACAGTTTCAAACAAGACCAAGAAAAAGAGATGATGAAAATTGCTTTTGAAGAAATAGATAAAAGTGATTAGCTCATTGTTGAACTAAGCAAAAAAGCAATTGGCGTCGGCGTGGAAGTTGGTTATGCAAAAGCGAAAAACAAACCAATTATATATCTCAAAAAAAAGGACGCCAAATACTCAACTACGGTTGGAGGGTCATCAAATTATATCATTGAATATAGGGATAAAAATGATTTACAATCCAAATTAGTGGAATCCATACATTCGTTTTCAAAAGAATAAAAACAAACCATTAAAGTAATGTGGTATTTGCTATTCCAAAAATGATTAAGTTTAAGAAATGTTTTTAGGAATAAAAAATGAGATTCTATTATGATCATTTTAGCATTTATAATCGGCTTTTTATATGGCAATGTTTCTACCAAAGGTCAATTTTGTATGAATTCTGGTTTTTCCAATGTAACCCGTAGGAAAGATACGACCAAGTTAAAAAGTTACATCACTGCAATTCTCGTTCAAGTCATAATCATTCCCCTACTATTTGTTCTACTGTATAATAATGAATCGACGAACCACCTAATTTCTAATATTGATTTGCCTGCTTTTAGTTTGACTACTGGTGCACTTGGAGGATTCTTTTTCGGTGTATTCATGTATTACTCGGCGGGTTGTGGAGCAGGGATTTTTTATAAAATTGGTGAAAAGAATACAGGAGCAGTAATCGCTGCTCTAGGATTCATACTTGGAATCTTTCTGACTCAAAAAGGTGCTTTAAACTTTCTTACAGATTTTGGACAAAATACCTTCCTAATAGATCAAGCTCCTTTGTGGAAAGGAAATGCGGCTTTGCGAAATGGAATTATTGCTGCCACCACAGCTGGAATCATCTTGTATTGGTTGTTCAAAAAAGAAGATAAAAAACCAGGTTCTGCGGCATGGGGATGGAAGAAAACGGGTATCGCTATTGGACTAATTGGTGCCATGGGATGGATTTCGGCCATTGCGGTTCACAATCCATATGGTATGTCCATCATTCCAGGTGCAATGGATCTTACCCAGTTTAATCTCTCTTGGGCTTTGCTTTTTGTCCTGGGTATTCCGTTTGGAGCATTCTGGAATTCTCGTAAAAATAAAACAAAGAAATTTACAGTCCCTGCAACTCCGATCATAGCCAAACGTTTGGCAGGCGGATTAGGACTGGGAGTCTCCGGAAGCATTGCTGCGGGTTGTACCGTAGGCCATGGTTTGACCTTCACTCCACTACTAAGTATTGGAAGTGTTACCGTTACTTTTTTTATTTTCCTTGGAAGTGGTCTTGTTGGTTTTTTGACTAGAAAATAAAATCCAATCATTTTAAGAATAAAACTTAGTCAAAAATAACGGTCTACCTCTATGTCTTTTAAACACATCAAATAGAAGCCTTTTTAAATATTGATTTCTCCTTTAATCAATATCATTATGTTGGTGTGCAAGGCAAGACTTGAACCTGCATGTAACCAATTATCCTTTCAACTGGATATAAGCCAGAGGGAATACTTGCACAAATAATTTTCACAAATGGCATGAACCCATATTTTTAGATTCATAGCCAAATGCCTATCTCTTTCAAAACACAAAACCAATAGCGACCGCCACGGGGCTCGAACCCGCTACATACGCTTGAAAGGCGCATTGCTCAACCCGTTTGCATTAACGGCCAATATATGTGATGCCAAACGGGATTCGAACCCTGTCATCCGCCGTCACAAGGCGACACTCTTCCCAATGAGTTACATGGCATATGTTAGGGGGTTAGATATTCGTATTTAGTATTTAGTACTTAGTATTCAGTACTTAGTACTAAGTACTGAATACTGAATACTAACCTCCTTGTCTAAGTGGAGGGATTCGAACCCCCGGAACAGAACTGCTGGTCCCGTTCATCAGATTCCAAGTCTGATCGCTTTAGCCTGACTCGCGCACACCTAGAAATAAAAAAGCCCCGCATAAAAATATGCGAGGCTTTTTTGTTTATTACAACAAATAAAATTCATTCTATGACTGGTCATAAAACAGTAGCCTCGCAAACAAGTTGCTGGGTTCTTCTGCTATATGTATATGTGTAATAGAATTCATTTTACTAATTTTTAAAGTCGAAAATTTGCGATTCATTTCGCTGTACGTAATAAATACAAAGTTGAAGGAATGATAGTTCCCGAGAATTATTATTTTTTACCAGAATTAACTACTAAGATTGATACCATTAATTCCCTGACTCATTCTTTCCTTTCCTATTAAATACTGCTCAGTAGCTTTCAATTTTTCATTCAAACATTAATTTGAAGCGGAAAAACAAGTCATTTCTCCCAGAAAACATATGCTCAGCAAGTATTTTCAGTTTTTATTTCTCTAATTTTAAACCTTTGCCCCGCTAGTTAATCAAAGCATTGTCGTCAAACTTAAAAAGCACATTGGAGGAATCTGTTCTCATAAAGGAATTACAAAAAGGCACTGCTTCTGCTTTTGAATCACTGGTCAAAAAATACCAGGATAGAGTGATCAATACCTCCTTTGGTTTTGTGCAAAACACTCAAGATGCAGAAGATGTCGCACAGGAAGTTTTTATAGAAGTATACAAATCTGTTCAGGATTTTAGGGTGGACTCCAAAATTTATACCTGGATCTATCAAATAGCTGTGCGCAAGTCCCTTGATTTTTTAAGAAAAAAGAAGAGAAAAAAACGATTCAGTTCAATAAAAAGGTTCGTGGGAATGGATATTGTAGAATCAACAGTAGAGTCTTCAAACTATGATCCTCAGGAAAGTCTCGAAAACAAAGAGCGTCGAAAAGTATTGATGGATGCGGTAGATAGACTTCCCGAAAACCAGAAAATCGCATTCACTTTGTCTAAGTATGAGGATTTGAGTTATAAAGAAATAGCGGAAGTCATGTCAGCGAGTATTCCAAGCGTCGAATCTCTATTATTCAGAGCAAAGAAAAACTTAAAAAAAGACTTGGAAAAAGTCTATAGAAATAAAATGATTTAAAATATTGCGCAAGTTTTTAGCTCTATTCGCGTCAAATAAAGTGTAAGGATATAAATGCATTCAACATGAGTAGGAATCAAAATGATTTAAATAAAAAAGTAGCAGAGACTTTAAATAGTTTGGACAATTGGGAAAGACCCAATTCCAACCCTTACTTTTTCACGAAACTGAATGAAAGAATTCAAGCCGATAAAGAAGAAAAACAATCCGGTTTTTTTTCGACTTGGTTACAACCTGCTCTCTTTACTTTGTTGGTCTTTTTTAATGTTTATACAGTGTATAATTTCACTTATGAACAAAATACAGAGGAGACCGAAATCAGCGCTTACATAGATTTGTTTCAATCAGAATCTGAAACAAATAGCGAAGATTACCTCAGCTTTGATCAATAAAAGACGATTTTATAAATGAAAAATAATAAAAAATTAATCTGGATTATAGGGCTTTTAGTACTCATCAACATAGTATCTGTAGGTGCTATTTGGATGAATGGGAAAAGCAAAGGGAATCGAGGGGAAAAATATAGCATGGAGCGAAAAACCGAAATGCTAAAAGAAAAGCTAAGCCTTGATGATCAACAATTAGAAACTTTTATGAAGCTCCGCAAAACACATTTTAGTAATCTCAAAGATTTTGGAAAAAAGGAAAAAGAATTAAAAATAGGCTTAATAGAAACCACACTTTCCAGCAATATAGACAGTTCTAAAATTAGCGATCTTAAAAATCAACTTGCTAAACTTATTGTAGAAAAAGAACAATTTAATCTTGATCACATGAAAGAAGTTGTGCACGACTTCTCTCCAGAACAAAAACAGAAATTCATTGAAATGACTAAAGCTCATTTGGAACGCGGACATGGGAAGCACCACAAAGGAAAAAAGCGATAGTCATAAATAACAAATTTTAAAATTTTAAAAAATGAAAAAATATATCATTCTAATTTTGGCTTTGGCCATTGGCTCGACAATGAGCTTCGCGCAAAAAGGAGCTCACGGTAAAAAACATGATGGTGAACATAAAGAACACCACAAGAAAAATCCTGAACTCAGAAAGGAATTAAAAGCATTTCAAAAAAGTGCTATTGATCCTTTGATGGAAAAAGAACAAGCTGACTTTGATGCTCAACTTTCCGGTGCTGATCTTGCGTTTATTCAAAACAAAAGAATTGAAGCGCAAGAAATGCGTAAAGCGATGAGAGTCAAAATGAAGGAAATGCATGCGAAAAGAAAAGCATTCAAGGAAGCAAAAGACAAAAACCCAGACCTTGAACACAATAAAGAAGCGTTTCAAAAAATGCGCGAAGATAAGAAAGCGGATAAAGATAAAATGCGTGCTTTTAATGAAAGTCTTGCTCCATTTATTGAACGCAACAATGCTTCCATAAAAACGGCACTTGAAAAATTAAAAACAGAGAAAGATGCTTTACAACCTCAGATGGATGCCATTCTGCAAAAACATGGAGTTGATCCGGAAGAAGCTCAAGCGTTTAAGAAAAACCGCCATTATGGAAAAAAACGGGGTGATCGAGAAGGACATGGAAAAAGAAGAGGCCATCATCATGATAAAGATGGAGACAAAGAAGCTAAAAAAGAGATGACAGAAGAGGAAAGAAAAGAAATGAGGGCCGAAAGAAAATTCAATAGAGGTGCATCGAAGTTTATTCTGTGGAATAAAAACGATAAAGAAGCAGGTTTTAGAGAATTGGATGGCGACGGACTGATGCCTGAATTGCAGCAGAATTATCCTAATCCAGCAAGCAATCTTACAACTATTGAATTCGATTTGCCAGAGGTTACAAACAATGTAAGCTTGGTCTTAACCAATATGAATGGAAAAGTCGTGAAGCAAATGGATTTAGAAAACCTAAACAAGGGAGATAACAGAGTCGAAATTGATCTTGATGGCTTGAGCAACGGGACTTATTTCTATACCATAAAAGCCGGTAAATACACTGAAACTAAAAAAATGGTTGTAGCAAAGTAATCCAGCCCATTTAGCTATATTATAAAAGGAGAAGATTTTGTAAATCTTCTCCTTTTTACGTTTAAATTTCCATTTCTCATCCTTTCCTTCCTGATCCTTTCTATTTTTTTCAAAAAAATAAGCTTTTGTATGGGGGTAAGCCTTAAAACCTGTGTCTGCTTTATATAGAACGTGGTATTTAGCTCTCGAATTCACTACCCTCCCGAGTAAATCTTCACCTTCTACCGGAAAAAACGAATAAAAATCTAGGTAATTTTTTGATAAGCATATTTATATGCTCGTACTTAATTAAGTGAATATTTAAGTTTCATACACTAATTTGACCGGACTGTTGAATAAACAGTCCGGTTCTTTTTTGCCCTTAAACGAGATAAAGCTTTCCCAATTTGAACTTTCTTCCTTAATATCTCTTATTAATGAGTCCAACAAAGCCATAAAATTAGAAACTCAATCTCTTAAAAAACGTATATTTGCGGTTATGAAGAATTTTAGGAATTTTTGTGTGATAGCGCATATAGATCACGGTAAAAGTACTTTGTCCGATAGGTTGTTGGAGTTTACCAAGACTATTGCAGCGAGAGATATGCAAAACCAAGCATTGGATAATATGGATTTGGAACGGGAAAAAGGCATTACGATTAAGAGCCATGCCATCCAAATGAGTTATAAACATACTGATGGTCAAGAATATACCTTCAATATGATTGATACTCCGGGCCACGTGGATTTTTCCTACGAAGTGTCTCGATCCATTGCTGCCTGTGAAGGCGCGTTGCTATTGGTAGATGCTTCTCAAGGGATTCAGGCCCAGACCATTTCAAATCTTTATCTGGCTATAGAACATGATTTGGAAATCATCCCAGTACTCAACAAAGTAGATATGGAATCTGCGATGATTGATGAAGTGTCAGATCAGGTAATTGACTTAATCGGCTGTCAAAAAGAAGATATCGTCCTGGCCAGTGGTAAAACCGGTATTGGTATTCAAGATATTATGAATGCGGTGGTTAAGACCGTACCTCCTCCTACTGGTGATCCAAAGGCACCTTTGCAAGCATTGATTTTCGATTCCGTTTTTAATCCTTATCGCGGTGTAGTCGCTTATTTCAGAATCCTTAACGGAACAATGAAAAAAGGAGATCAGGTTCGATTTGTCAACACCGGTGCAGATTATAACGCAGATGAGATCGGGATTTTACAATTGAGTCAGAAACCAAGAAAAGTACTTTCTGCAGGAAATGTAGGATACATTATCACCGGGATTAAGGTTTCCAAAGAGATTAAAGTTGGAGATACCATAACCTTGACCAATGATCCTTGCCCAGAAGCCATTCACGGATTTGAAGATGTGAAACCAATGGTATTCGCAGGAATATTCCCAATAGACAATGACGACTTTGAAGACCTTCGAGATAGTTTGGAAAAATTACAATTGAACGATGCGTCTTTGGTATTTGAACCAGAGTCTTCAGCGGCATTAGGTTTTGGATTCCGTTGTGGATTCCTAGGAATGCTTCACTTGGAAATCATCCAAGAGCGCTTGTCGCGTGAGTTCAACCAAGAAGTAATCACGACAATTCCCAACGTAACTTATTTTGCTAAAACGAAAAAATCGGGAAGTGAAAAGTTTTTGGTAAAAACACCAAACGATCTACCAGATCCAGGAATCCTCGATTTCGTAGAAGAACCGATTATCATTGCTCAGATCATAACCAAACCAGAATTTATAGGTTCGATCATGAAGCTGTGTATGGATAAAAGGGGGAATTTGAAAAAACAAGTTTACCTGACCACCGAGCGTGTAGAGTTGACTTTTGAAATGCCTTTAGCAGAAATCGTTTTTGATTTTTATGATAGATTAAAATCAATTTCGAGAGGTTATGCCTCCTTTGATTATACTCCGTTGAGATATGAAAAATCGGACTTAGTGAAATTGGATATGAAATTGAATGGCGATCCAGTCGATGCTTTAAGTGCTTTGGTGCACCGGACAAAAGCAGCTAATTTTGGAAAAAGAATTTGCTCAAGATTGAAAGAATTGCTTCCGCGTCAACAATTTAAAATTGCGATCCAAGCAGCTATTGGTGCAAAAGTAGTAGCCAGAGAAACCATCTCTGCATTGCGAAAAGATGTAACAGCCAAATGTTATGGAGGTGATATTTCGAGAAAGAGAAAGTTGTTAGAGAAGCAGAAAAAAGGAAAGAAGAAAATGCGTCAAATTGGTAACGTAGAAGTTCCGCAAAAAGCTTTTATTGAAGTTTTGAAATTGGATTAAAAATTTTCAACTCCTTTATAAAAAAATACCCAGCTCCTCTATCCGAAGAGCTGGGTATTTTTTTATTCAACAACTTTGTTTTATATCAAAGCATCAAGACTTTCGTCTTCTTTTCTTTGGTTCTTTTATTAGGTACCGCAATTGTATTGCTCCAGACCAGGTAATGACTGGTTCATCATTTTCCAAACGTCCTTCCGACTTTCCACTAAACTTCGTAGGATTTACTTCATAAGGGGCAGCACCCATATTTACTGTAAACAAATTTGACGTCACTTTAAAATCTAAAAATAGCTTCTTCCCAATCTTTGTACTCAAGCTAGGTGACAAAGAGAATTCCATTGAAAAAATATTTGCTTTAATTGGAAAATCTTGAGAAGAGACTGCTGTTCGATTAGAAAAATAATAGCCAGGCGCTATGCCACCAGTCAAACCAAATCTTGCATTGTTGCGCTTATCACCAAATAGTTTTCCAATTTCATAACGCATTGCAAAAGCACCTGAAGTTTGATTATAACCTTTAACAGATGAACCTCGAAAATCGCCATCTATAGAAAACTCATATCTTTCGATGAAAGACGAAGAGACTACCGAAAACTTTGTCAAAGAAAATTCATGAATCAGACCGCTCTCCTTTTCAACCCTTACTCCTAATCCTGCCCCTAAGACTTGTGAAGGAAAGTCTATAGTTTTTCTCCTAACCACATCTATAATTTCTCCTTCATTAATTACAAATGTTCCTGAATTACTCGTAAGAAAACTTAAGACTAATTCATTGTCTGTGATACTATTAAAATTATCGACAAATTCATAAGGCATCATAGCCTGATGAAAATAGTTTATCACCTATTGAATAAATTGAGATCATAGAATTTGTCATTTTTTCCAGTATAATCATAACTTACCTATAGAAATGGAAAAATCGGTGCCGGATAAATTTATTTTCAACATTACTTTGTT
>CALIAG010000500.1 GCA_938041325.1 uncultured Saprospiraceae bacterium
GACTTGTACTTGGGACGCTGGTGGAGATGACACAGTTATCCATTTTCAATTGGATGGTAAAAAACTAAGCTATGGAGGGAGTCAGGAGTTTCTTTTTACACTAAGAGAAATCATTGCAGACAAACTAGATCTTCCAAATGCTGGCGAATATTATAATCAAGGTATTGGAAAAATCTTCTTAAATGATGACGATCAAATTCTTATCCAATATGACGAATTCGCTTATTTTGAATTGGAAGATGACTTTGTCCAGTCCAATCTAGAGTTGTTGGTTGAACACACTTTTCCTTCCATAAAAAAACGCAAGTATCCCATCATTATCAATGGTACGATAGAACTTGAAAGTCATATTTTAACGGACGATATTGATTTCTACTGTAAAGAAGAACCTGCAATTATACCTCGAAAAGAAAAAGCAGAAATAGAAGAATTCATAAAACAGGAATTGAGTAAAAACTTAGTCTGGAATAAAAAAGACACTGCAGTTTCTTATTTTGGATCCATTGAAAGTGATCTCTTGCTTATCCAAGAAGTATATCTTACTAAGTTCAAGGTAGACAAAAACAATTTGAAAAAAATTACCGTTTTATACTAATTGATTTAACAATTCTTCATGAACATTTGGGATCATAGCACTTTATCGGTTAGAAAATTCGGAGGCATTGAAAAGGATTATTACGAGGTCCATAAATTCATGGATAGTTCTAAACTATTCTATTATCATGTGAAACATAGACTTCTCCTTCACAATCTTTACGGAATAGAAATAGCCATTATGAAATTTGGGGACACGCTTAAAACAAGTGATGGACAAACTTTATTGATCCGGGATATTACCGCCGAACATTGTAAGGAAGATTTAAGTGGCAAAGTTCCTAGTCTTAATGAATGGTTAGTTGAGAGCGAGGAACGGATAGGTAGCATGATTTCGATTCCTACTTTTAAAAATCCTGAATTAGAAAAATTCGTACTGCTCCCCTATCAACGCTCTGGATTAAAATCTTCTTTGATCATCAGTCTCAGTAATTTTGGCGTTTATTTGACCGGTGAAATATTGGGTCAGAAGAGCGCCAAAGAATTGCAAGAACTTTTACACAAAGATCAATTGGTTGAAAACTATTTAAAGCATTTTCAATTTACAAAGTCTTGGCAATTCAATCCTGATCGCAAAGAATTGGAATGGTTGAAAAATTACAAAGAGGCAAAAGAAAACAAGATGGAATGAAAAGATTATTGTTTTTATTCATTCAATACTACCACATAGATATTATATCAGCAAAGGATAAGAATTAGATATCGCACCTACGGCGCTAAATCGCATATTGATTTTTTCTATGAAGGTGCCGCTCCTCTGGAGCTAGTTAGGAATGCCTGCTTTGTTTTAAAAAATTAATGCGAAAATCATTGAAGTAAGTTATACACTTAAATTGTCCGGTATTATAAGAATAAAGATATGCTTCTCTATATCATAATTTCTTACCTAGAATTTTAAAAGTGCTTTTTTTTCAAAATGTCTTGGAATAAAATTGTGGCAAAAAGAGCTCCAGGGGAGCGAAATTTTTATAGCAATTTATTAAGTTCTTGATCAAGCTCCTTTGGTGCGAAATCTTTAATTCGAAACATGAAAAACAACAACAGAAAAGAACAATTTAAAATAGCTGCCGATAATTTTGTCCTAAAAACGCAGCAAGATGAAAATGTCATTGGGATTGTCCTAACAGGCTCCTACATACATGGAACGCTCTCTGCAAACTCTGATCTCGACATCATGGTCATTCTGGATAAAAATTGCAACTATAGGGAAAGAGGCAATACTTGGATCGATGGAATTGAAGTAGAATATTTCATGAACCCTCCGCAGCAAATACGAAGTTATTTTCAAAAAGAAAAAAACAGTCCGCATACCGCACATATGCTGGCTCACGGTCAGATCGTTTATGAAAAGACTGAAGAAATTCAGCATCTTGTATCAGAAGCAAAAACACTTATAAACAAAGCACCTTCCGCTCCCACACCTTTCCAAATAGAATTGGGCAAATACCATTTAGACGATTTGTACAAAGATTATTTGGATTGCGTGGACAATTCTATGCCTACGGAACAAACCCTATTGGGCAATGAGCTAATTGAAAAATGCATTAATCTATTTTGTTTGGTGAATAAGCTTTGGCGTGCAAAACAAAAGGATATTGTCCAACAATTGGATTCTATTGATCCAAAATTTCTCTCTCTTGTTCAAACTGTCCTATCCAATAAATCCGAAATTGGTGCTTTAGTCCGCTACACAGAACACCTGTTGGGCGGCAAGCGAAGTAAGGAATGGATATTAAAAAGTGATTTGGACTTATAGTACAACACTTTACCCTAGCGTTTGGCTTTCTCTGCTTGATTTGTTATTTTGGGATAACAAACGAAAAGAAAACTTTACCTCATTTACAATTCTTTAATTTTGTACCTTTGATTGCCCAAAAGTTTAAACATGATTTTCTTATATGGTAACATTTGTATAAGTTTTCAAATTAAGTTTAAAAGAACAACCAACATGTATTACCCCATTTCATTGAATTGTACCTTTTTTAGAAGTTGCTTCTGGCTCCTCCCATTATTCACTTTAACTTGCGCTACGGAATCTAAAATAGCTGTAGACCAGAGTAATATTTACAGCTTTATTAAAGAAAATCAGATTGATCAATTGCACCTTCAAACGAATATTACGCATTTGATTGATCATAAAAATACGGAGGAGCAACATTCGGCAAAGATCGTATTGAACCAAGCGGATAAGCAGAAAATTGAAGGCAGTATTACTGTAGCAGCAAGAGGAAAAACCAGAAAAAACTATTGTGATATTCCACCCTTAAAAATACGATTCACCGACGATCAGCTTATTGGATTAAATCTCTCCTTGTTCAATACGATTAAACTGGTAAGTCCTTGCAAAACAGCAGAGAGTCATCAAGATTTGGTTTTGCGAGAATATCTATGTTATAAACTATATAGTATTTTAAGTCCGGAAAGTTTCGATGCACACCTGGTCCAAGTCCACCTGACCAATACAGAAAATGGCGAAACTATCGCTCCTCATTATTCCTTTTTTATTGAACCTATAAAATCACTTCGTCAAAGGTTATCTGCGGAACGATTTCCAAAAGATCAAAAACTGAAAACGCTTGATAAGAAAAATTATTCCAGACTTTCTTTGTTTCAATTTATGATTGGCAATACGGATTGGAATGTGCTCAACCAACACAATCTGCATTACGTCACTTTAAAAGGGCGCAATGCTCCTGTTCCTATTCCATACGATTTCGATTACAGTGGTTTGGTAAATTCAGATTATGCCAAGCCTCATCCAAATTTGCCCGTAAAAAATGTTAGAGAACGTTTGTTTCAGTGTAGAATAAAAGACCATAAATTACTAGAGGCTGATATTGTTGTTTTTAAAAATAAAAAAGAAGAAATAATTAATACTGTAAACGATTTTGATCTTCTTACTGAAACTTCCCGCAATTATATGACGGAGTACATTCTTTCTTTTTATGAAATTATAGAATCAGAAGATCCTATTCAATTGCTAAACAGTAATTCTTTTGCAGCTAAAGCTGCTCATTAAATATGTTTTCAGCAAATCTTACTTTCTAAGATCGAAAGATTTCTCCTACGCTAAATAAATGCAATTTGGCTAGGAGTTTGACTTCTCTTTATAATACAATTGAAAGATATTTTCAAATAAGAAAGTTTATTAAAACACCTATTATAGATACTTTGTATATTGTGTACCATTCCTAGTCAAACCCTTGACAGTTAAATAACCAATCTTTTTTATCTGCCTACGAACGTGATTAATTCCACATGCTAAAAGGTAAATTATTTTCGGTCCAATTTTAAACTCTAAAAAACAATTATTTAATGTGTAGAATTAACATCCTTCTTATTTTAATCCTAAGCTTTTCTAATAATACAATAGCTCAAAATTTTACAAATATTCTGATAAACGTTGACACCCTTTTTATGCCCGGTGCAGCGCCAGGACATTTGTCTCCAATAGATCAAGCCGTTACTCCAATTGTTTCTAGTAGCCCTTGCAATATTCCACAGTTTCATTTTTCAGTCGCTACCGAATACCAAAACGGTAGAGTTATGGCTATTGCCCATGAGGGTTTATTGGTAAATGGCAGCATCAATTCATCCGACAATTTGACCTTTTTAACCAATGCAATGAATTGGTTGAATCCTGGAAACAAAAGAGTTCTGCTCAAAGAAGGTTGGGCCAATAATGGCAACACCAGTATTTTGCAAAACGCATTGGCCGCAGATGGTTTTACTTTTGGTATTTTGAACGGAAGCATCACTAGCGCTTCATTGACCAATACGGATATTCTTATTCTAGGAAATGATTGGAATGGGACACAACCCTATTCAGCATCAACCTTAACCGTTTTAGATAATTTTGTAGCGAATGGAGGTGCAATTTTTATTGCCGGTTTGGGATGGAGTTGGCCACAAGACCTCAGCTTATATCCGATGAATGCAGTGGCGAATTTGTTTGGCTTTGCCTTTACAACGGATGTTATTAATGATCCCGGTGCGAATGTGAATGGAGCGCCTAAATTGTATAGTTTCTATCCTGAAAATTTGAACACTTCAGGAACGCCTTATTGTCCCTCTCCTTTCATAGGAACGAATCTGGGTAGAGGAGACAACTTGCGACTCTTTAGGCTCGCAGTATCCACAACTGGAGAATTTACGCAACAAAGTGGGGGTGCGGCTTCTACGGAACTTTTATTGAATCAATGGTTGGAAGATATCAATGACATTTATGGAAGAGAATATTGTGTCCGGTTTGAAATTATTCCCAATAATAATCAACTCATTTTTTCTACCCCCGATTCGGATCCTTGGAGCACGCTTCCAGCAGGTTCCGGTGGATGTACGAATGCAGGTTTAATCTTAAGTCAACAAGCGACCGTAATAGACAATATCATTGGTGCAGCCAATTACGACATCAGTCATGTCATAGCTGGAGCTCCTTTTGGTGGCGGTTGTGCATCAGGATTAAAATCAGGGTTATCGGGCGGATTCGATATTCCGGTTACAAGGCATGAAATGGGACATCAGTTTTCTCAAGCGCATACCATCAATCATACTGACAATAATAATTACGAACCAGAAAACGGTGCATGGACCATTCAAGGTGGAAATGGGCAGGGATATGGCCATGCAGTATCTTATCATCAATTGGCTAATTTTCTGTTGAATAACATTCCAAACGTTGGAACTCAAATCCCAACCAATAACACAATACCAGTTGTAAATGCAGGTGCTGATTTTATCATTCCGATTAGTACTCCGTTTACACTAACTGGTGTGGCTACGGACCCGGATGCAGAAGATAATCTAACCTATGTTTGGGACAATATGAATCGCGGAATTGCACAAACGCTTCCCATAGCAGATGATGCGCAAGGGGCAATATTCATGCGCTTGCTTCCCGATCCAAGTCCGAGCAGAACCTTTCCAAATATGAATGATGTTGTGGCGAATAATAATTCCAATGCGCAAGAGCAACTTCCAACTCAGCCCCGTATTATGGATATTAGACTGACCGTTAATGACAATCACAAAATGCAGTACAATGGCGAATTGGTGAATGCAAGTGGTACCCAATCAGATGATGTACAGATTACCGTAGCAGATGCGGGTCCCTTGGTCGTTACTAGTCAGAACACCGATGGTATTATTTATCTCGGTGAATCCAGTCAAATGGTCACCTGGGAAGTAAACGGTACCAATGAACTTCCAATCAATACGCAAAATGTACGCATCAGCCTTTCAACAGATGGCGGCTATACTTATCCTTTTGTCCTTTTAGAGAGCACTGCCAATAATGGTTCTGCAATGGTTACAATGCCCAATGTCTCGACGAGCAGCGCTCGGATAAGAGTTTCTGCAGTTGATAATATTTATTTTGACCTCAACACCAATGATTTTGAAATACAATCAGTCATTACTTCAACAGAGCATATTAAAACAAATGCTTTTCCAGTTGAAATTCAACCCAATCCGGTGAAGGATACTTTTAAAATTCAATTGCCGAAGGAACTGAAGTTCTCAGCTAATCTATACAATGCGAATGGTGTTTTATTGGTAACAAAACTCAATAAACATTTTTTTGATGTTTCTGAATTCTCAGAAGGTTTATATATTTTAGAGGTTCTTGATTTAGATACGAATCAAAAAGTGACTAAGAAATTCGTCGTTTCGAAATAGATAAATAATTAAAAGAAATTGGAGATACAAAAAGTAAAGTTAGAAGACTTGGAACGATTAAACGAAATAAGCTACGCATCAAAGGCTTACTGGAAATATCCTTCTGAATGGTTGGAACAATGGAAGGATGACCTGACCATTTCCGAAGATTTTGTTTTGAATCATTCTGTTTTTAAAATGCTTGTAGAGGGTGAAATCGTTGGTTTTTTTGTAATTATAAAAGAAGTTGATTTCGCAACCATTGAACACCTTTGGATTCATCCTGATTACATTGGGAAGGGTTATGGGAAAGCGCTTTTGAAATATGGTTTCGAGAATTGTATTCCAAAAGGAATGCAAGTACAAGTTTTATCGGATCCCAATGCGGAAGCTTTTTATCAGCGTCAAGGTTTTGAAACCTTTGAAAAGAAACCCACTGCGCAGGCTGGTAGATTTCTTCCAAGAATGAAAAAAATCAATCTTTAATACTCCGTTTATTTGAAATTCTCTCCACAACATCACGAAGCAATTGTTTCCTTAATTGCTAAAAATGGATTCTCTTCTGATCATTTCAATTTTGTAAAAAAAAGAGGAAGGATACAGCTGGTAGAACAAAGCTCTGAGCGGTTCTTTTCTTTTATTGCCGTCAAACAAACTGAG
>CALIAG010000501.1 GCA_938041325.1 uncultured Saprospiraceae bacterium
TATAATTATACGCCTTCTTTTGATGTAGAAGAAACCTATAATTTTGAAATATCCGCTGCCTCTTTCAATTACATTTACTATGACGATTTGAGAGAAAAACATGTTCAACACAATAATGACAATAGAGATTTAAAAATCAATTGGGTGACCTTGGATACTTACGAATATACGGACCAAGCATTGGCCAAAATATTTTTTCAAGATAGCAAAAATGAAGAAAACACGTTCAACAATAAATTCCCCAAGCTGGTGCCTTTTTCAAACAAAGGGCTCTTTTCGGTCTTCAATTCTAAAGATAGAAGAAATGAAGCAATAGATTCTTTAAGAAAAATGGAAGCACAAGAACAACTGTTTATGAAAAAAATAGTTCGTGGACAAGAGGAAGAATTAACGGAAAAGGAAAAATTAACTTTTGGTCATAAGTTGGAAATCTATAGACAAAAAGAGCGCAAGGACGAAGATGCACTTTATAATGAAATTAATGTGGAATACGTAAACAAACGAATCGAACACTATAGAAATTACTTAGCAGAAATATTAGACGCAAAGAAATCAAAGATCACCATGAAGGTAGATTCTGTTGAGATAACAGAGGCCTTGGATTGCTCCTACTTTGTTCATCCCAATATGGGGGAAGCTGGAATGTTATGTTATTTCCCCTTGTCTCCTTATGAAAATGGCAAACATCAAATTGATATCCGCATCAATGGTGCTTATGGAAACGGAACAAATTGGTCTAAAAGATTAAAACTTCCTTTTGTGGTAAACAGAAAAAACTAGAGAAAGTGCAACATCTACTGAGATTAAGCAGATATCCTTAAAAGTTGTATTTTGTTGAGAATTAAATTTCAAACATAAATAAAAATTAAAAATGGTAAAAACTACACTTATGCTCAAACACTTTCTCTTGCTTGCACTATTTTTTGGACTCAATTTAAATTTTGCACTTGCCCAAAGTGAACAAAAACAGGACAATGCTAAAAACGAAAAATTACAAGTATTAGGAGATCCAGGGAAAGGGATGTTTTTTGTGCAATATTACTTGGAAGAAGATGCGAAACAAGTACTGTGGACGGTAACAGATAAAAAAGGGGAAGTCCTTGTTAAAGAAAAATTCAAAAAGGTGAAAGCAGGTAAAAATAGATTTCAGTACAATTATCTACACGGCCCCGATGGACGTCATAAATTTAAAATTGTGGCTGATGGAGTTCAAGTTGCAGAGATAGAAGTTTTGAAAAAAAAGAAGTAAAAGATCCGTTCTTTTAAAGAAAAAAGAAAAACAAAATCCTTGATGTTCCTAATGATGAAATGTCTCCCCAATTTCTTGCGGTAGTCGAAGCGACTGAAGAGGCTATTTATAATTCTCTTTTTATGGCAAGTGATTTTAGCGGTCAAAAAGAAAGAGTGATGAAAGCATTGCCTATTGAGAAAACACTCAAAATAATGGACAAGTATAAAGCTCGTAAAAAATAAATACTATTGAGAAGTGAGTGGAAATATTCCGATTCAAAGTTTTGCCGTTTACAAAAAGCCCCAAAGGCTAAACAATATCAAGCACCAAGAAAATGCTAGTAAAAAAACACCTCTACTGGTATGGATACGACAATACAGAAAGAGCCATAAGCAAGCTTGAATCGAAATATGTTTTTAATCAGGAAGAAAAGAATAAATTGCTTTTTTCCGATCTAAAAGTGGACCCTTCTAGTAGTGCTTTTATAAAAAAGAGAATTGACATCATTTCCTATTCTGAAGATTATTCGGCCTTAATAAAAGACATTAAAAAAGCAAATCTATCCATCGAAGGTTTCAAAGTTGAATACTTCGTTTTTGATGGGGATACAACGGTTTATTCCGAGCGACTTGAAAAATTAAGAGACATCGGCTACAGCATCGAAGGCACCCCTGATTACCATCAACCTACGTTAACCTATGCACTGTGCCTTTGCGAGGGAATTTGGTGTTTTGGTCTTGTACTTAAAAATAATTTCGATTGGTATAAACACAATCAAAAACCCCGTTCTTATAGCAATTCAATAGGTATCAATATTGCAAAAGCTTTGGTCAATATTGCAGCTGAAGGAAACAAAGAAAAAAAGTTACTTGATGCTTGTTGTGGCGTTGGCACAATTCTATTAGAAGCTTGTTTTGCAGGAAACAACATTGAGGGTTGCGACATCAATTGGAAGATCTGTATAGATGCAAAAGAAAACCTTTCCCACTTCAATTACAGTGCAAAGATACATCGTTCCGACATAAAAGACATCAGCACACGATTTGATGCAGCCATCATTGACCTTCCTTATAACTTATTAAGCTCTGCAACGGATAATGACATCTTACATATTATTGAATCGACCGCAGAAATCGCCGATCGACTTGTGATTGTATCTATCTCAGACATTACAACGTTAATCCATAAAACAGGATTTAGACTTTCAGATTATTGCAGCGTGAGTAAAAAAGGCAAGACCAGTTTTGCTAGAAAAATATGGGTTTGTGATAAGGAAAGTTAGCCAATGGAGAGAAAAGTGTTTTGCCCTGCTTAATGAAATGATGACGCAGATTTTTTGGCAGCAATGAATATGCCTTGTTTGGAAAGGTCGGTTAATTTCGTTTTATTTGATAACCATAAAAGTGCTACGATGTCTTGTATTTTTGATTTAAGGCTTTTTTGGGATTGCGTATGTTGTTTGGATAGGTGGGAATGGGATGTATGTTTTAGTTAGCCAAAATTTAAAAAAAGATATGAAATTTATTAGATACTTATTTATTACAATTTTCTTTTTTGGAATAGCAGAAGAATGTTTAGCCCAAGTTAAAACAGATACATTGAGTGTGTTATTTGTAGGCAACAGCTACACCTACTATTCTAATATGCCACATTTTGTATCTCTGATTTCAGACAGTACTAAAATTAAATTAATAACCTCTAAAAGTACTGCTGGTGGAGCTAAATTAAGTGACCATTGGTATGGAAATAAAGGTCTTAAATCAAAAGAAGCAATAAGTAGTGGAAAATACGATATTGTTGTATTACAAGGGTCAAGTAGTGAAGCTGTTAAAAAAAAGAAAGAATTTCTAAAATACTCTAAAATGTTATCTGACCTAGTTAAAGCT
>CALIAG010000502.1 GCA_938041325.1 uncultured Saprospiraceae bacterium
AAAAGAAACAGTAAATGCATTGTTAAATTCCACAAATTAAAAAAGCCTTCCGATAATTAAATATCGCAAGGCTTTTTCTTTATCAAGTTAATTTTTTATTTTTTAAAGAACTTGCCTTTGGTAAATATCCCATTGGCTTCAATTTCATAAATGTACAAACCACTATTTAAACCTTTCAAATCTAGATTAATCACCTCCGACATTTCAATGTTATTTTGAACCAAAAGCTTTCCTTGGTAATCATAAATATTTAGCGTTGCTTTTCCTCTAAGCGATCCAAAATCAAAAGACAACCTGTCTTGAACGGGATTCGGGAATACTTTAATTTGTTTGTCCAAAACCGTTTCTTCAACATCAACAATTAAAGAAAGTGCCAACTCTACTGCTGCCAAAGCATCGATTCTTCCAAAACCAAAAGTGTGGTTTGGGATTTCTGTCCCGGCAACACCTCCGCAAATTTGATCCGTTGTTTTTGCAACGGCAGTTGTTTCTAAAATTCCTTCTATGGTTTCTACTTGACCCGCTAATTCAGGATTTGCAGATATGATCAATGCTACAGCGCCTGCAACATGTGGCCCGGCCATACTTGTTCCACTGAAAGTTGAATAGCCTCCTTCACGAACACAAGAACGAACTTGGCTTCCTGGAGCAGTAACGTTCGGTTTCATTCTTCCACTACCGTCAACAGTCACTGGTCCTCTGCTACTGAATCCAGAAATTTCATCTGCAGAGGTTGTTGAACCAATTGTAAAGCTATTTAAAAACATTGCAGCAGGTGTAGACACCGTTTCGCATCCAGAGCCGCTATTCCCAGCAGAGGCAACCACTACAACACCAGCAGCTTTTAAGTTATTAACTGCAGTTTCCATAAGGTCCCAATTATCAGGATTACAGCCTTCCATCTGCGGACAAGACCATGAATTATTTATGACATGTGGCGCTTTGGTTGGATCCGCATTTTCACCATTTAAATCTGTTGGGGCTAAGAAAAACTCAAAGCATTCTATATAAGTAGCAGGAGAACCATAGCCTCTTTCCATATTTCGACACGCCATCCATTTTGCTCCCGGTGCTACACCTATTTGGTTTTCACCATCTTCTCCAACCATTGTTCCCATAGTATGAGTTCCATGGTTATTATCATCACAAGGTTCACCAGATTCTAAACCGCAAGGGTTTAATTCTGGGGTTGGGTTCACATCTTCATGTAATGGGCTAATCTCATGAATAGCATCATGCCAATTGTAATTGTGGTCTGCAGCCGTTCCGTCGTATCCACGATAAGAGTTAATCAATGCCGGATGTTGCCAATCGTAGCCAGTATCTTCTCCGGCCACAGTGACACCTTCGCCTCTGTACCCCATATTCCAAACCTGATCTGCTCCAATCATTGCAATCCCCCACTCCACTGCATCAGGGCCTCGTGATCCGGCTTCTGTTTCATTCATTGCCGCATCTAGTTGCACCGTTGGATTATTGATTATTCTTTTGACCGTTGAAAATTCGCTGAGTTGTTGCACCAAATCCAAATCTCCTTTAAGCAATAGAGAATTCGTCAAAGCAAAAGATCTAAACTCAACTTTTTCTTCGTTTAAAAGATTCCAGACACTTTGCTGGTCATTCCTGGTTACACGTTTCAATTCTGTGAAGACATAATTTCCCTTTGCGTCTTTGTTCTTCAATCGGTTTGCCTTTTGCAAATCAATCTTTGATTCAAATACAATCATCATTTCAAGCGTTTCCCCTCTTTCTAAAGCAGGTACTAATATGGAATTGACTTTCTCTTTCCAAAGATCATTAAAAGGAAAGCTCATAGAAAGCATCGCTAGTGATAGGATACAAAAAGTACTTAGTTTTAATATTTTAAACATTCGACTTGGTTTGATTTTTAATTGATCCTTAAAATTACAGGATTTTAACATAAGAATTCACTCATTTATTGAATACAAACAGACAAAAGTAGGAATGGATGGTGGATAAAAGAAGGAGGAATCTGGAAGGCGACAAAAATACGTTCTTGTAGAACAAGATTTATAAGATAAAATCAGATAATCAGGACGCGTTCTATCGTAACATCGTGCTCATCATTTACATCTTATAAATCCTGTTCAAACAAAAAAGAATCAAAGCTACCGAACCTGCCCGTCGCCTTTCACCACCCATTTATATGAAGTCAATTCTTTCAATCCCATTGGTCCTCGTGCATGCAGTTTCTGAGTACTGATCCCAATTTCTGCTCCGAGTCCAAATTGCGCTCCATCTGTAAAGGCAGTTGAAGTATTTGCATAGACGACAGCGGCATCCACGTTTTTTAAAAAGTAGTCTAAGGTTGTTTGATTTTCAGAAACGATTGCTTCGCTGTGCTTGGAACTATGCAATGCAATATGGTCCACTGCTTCATCGAGCGTTTTTACCGTTTTAACAGACATTTTCATGGAAAGAAACTCTGTTCCAAAATCTTTTGCTTTAGCAGCAAAAAGTAGTTTTGCAGGATATGAATCTTTGAGTTTTTCAAAAGCAGATTCATCTGCATATATTTCACATTGATGATCTGATCCCAAAGATGCGACCAAATTAGGCAAATCAGATAATCTTTCTAGGTGAATGATTAGTGTATCGAGCGCATTACAAACGGAGACCCTACGTGCTTTTGCATTTTGAACAATTGCTTTGCCTTTTTCCACATCTCCTTCTTTATCAAAATAGGTATGTACAATTCCTGCACCTGTTTCGATCACTGGTACTTTTGAATTGGCACGGACAAAGTCTATCAGTCCTTTTCCGCCTCGTGGAATAATCGTATCAATATATTTATCCGCTTGCAAGATATGCGTCAAAGCTTCTCGTTCACTTGGTGCCAAATATAAAATCCCTTTCAGTTCATGTTTTCCCAAAACAGTATTGATCAATTCTACAATTGCTACATTCGAAAAATGAGCATCTCTGCTTCCTTTTAAAACGGAAGCGTTGCCAGCCTTCAAGCAGAGCGCAAACACGTCGAAGGTAACATTCGGTCGAGATTCAAATACAATTCCTATGATGCCCAATGGGACAGAGACACGTGACAGAGACAAACCGTTGGGTAATGTTCTTTGCTCCAAAGTAGCATGCAAGGGACTTGGTAAAGAAGCAACTTTTCGCAAATCATTTGCAATTCCAAGAAGTCTTTCAGTATTTAAAAGTAAGCGATCGTATTTGGGATCATTGGAATCCATTCGATCCAAATCCTTTTTATTCTCTCTTAGTATAATTTCTTTTTGATCCAAAGTTAAATCCGCCAATTCATTCAAAATAGCAGAAATTTCTTCATCAGAAATTCGCACTAATTTTCGACTAGCTGTTTGAACAATTTTCAGGTTTTCTACGACCTCTGTTTCTAAATTTTTCGTTTCCATTTCTGGCTTTCATTTTTAATGTAAAAACAAATAATCATAATGCACCAATGCTTTCTTTCCCTTTTTACCGAGATAATTTTCAGCTCGATCAAAACCATATTGTGTAATGCCTAATCCTATTGCTTTCCCATTCTCATTCAAAATTTCAACTAAATCGCCTTTTTTAAACTCTCCCTTCAATTTCACCACGCCAATGGGAAGTAAACTGCTGATTTGTTTGGTAGATTTTAAAGCATCGACAGCTCCTTTATTGATGTAAATTGCGCCCTTCCTTTCCAGATTGTTATACGCAATCCATTTTTTCATATTGGAAACCGTTTTCCGAGCAACAAATTGCGTTCCTTCAAAAGTCCCGTTGAGAATACTCAATAAGGTATTCGCTTTTTTACCATTTCCGATATAAGTATTGATTCCTACTTTTGCCGCTTTCTGCGCTATCCGAAATTTGGTATTCATTCCTCCTCTTCCAAAAGATGATTTGGTGGGAGCGATTGCATCTAGCAAAGTTTTATCATCTGCTTCTATCTTTCGAACGACTTGGCTATCTGCTTTATCTGGATGTCCATCAAATACTCCATCAATATTGCTTAGAATAATGAGCGCATCCGCATTGATCATTGAAGCGATCAAGCCTGCCAATTCATCGTTGTCGGTAAACATCAATTCGCTGACAGATACCACATCATTTTCGTTTACTATTGGAACAATCTTATCTTGAAGCAAGGCTTGGAAACAGTTGCGCATATTGACGTAGTGACCGCGATCCCGAAAGTCTTCCTTCGTAGCAAGCACTTGTCCACAAAACAATCCATAATTTTGAAAAAGTTGGCTGTAGGTATTCATCAATTTGATTTGACCAATTGAGGAATAGACCTGTCTTTTGACGACTTTATTGATATTTTTAGAAAGTTTCAACATTGGTCTTCCCGCACCAACTGCACCTGAAGACACCAAGATGACTTCAATCCCTTCTGTTTTTAACTGCACAATTTGATCTACCAAATGGCTAATCGTTGTGATGTCTAACAAGCCATTATCTTGAGACAAAACATTAGTACCGACCTTAACTACGATCCGTTTCATTGTTAGATTTAACGATTAACGCTGTTTTAAAAATACTTGGTTGAGTAGTTATGGAACTAACTACTATTTGGTTAGACGCTAAAGATACATAGATAGTAATGTACAAGCAAGTTAAAAATGAGGCTTCCGTTTTAATTTTCATTTTGGATGCCTTCTAAACAAAAAAAAGCTTTGCCAATCTCTTGGCAAAGCGCTTCTTAATACTTAATAGGGTTAATATTAATAGTTTTTTTATGGCTTTTGAACCACTACCTTATTTACAAATGTTCTATCGGCATGGACAGCATTGATAAAGTAAATTCCTTGAGGCTGATCACTTAAATCAATGTATTCGTTGTGGTAGCCTTGAAAATCATTGTATTCTTTTCTGTTTAACTCTTTACCTGTTAAATCTGTTACGGTCAAAGTTAAGTTTCCGTTTGTTTCAGCAGAAAACTCAATTTGCGAAACACCAGTCGTTGGATTAGGATTCGTATTCAAAACTGCATCATTGCTTACTTGCTCCGTTGCTTCCAACTCAGTTATTGCAATTTCAGTTTCGCAGCAATATCCAAAAGTAACTTGCTTCTTCACTCTTGCTCCGAAGTTTGCTTTTTTGGTTTTAGTTTTTCCTTTTCTAACGTAAGTGATATCTATTAAATCATCAATTTGAATTTCATTCATTGCGATTGTCAAATCACAGCTGGTTCCAATTTCAGCAGATCCTAGTTGAGTGATCATATCGCCTTGCTGAAGGCCAAGTTCCGAAGCAGTTCCACCAGCGACTAAAGTCTCTACTAAAACACCATCAAAATTCTGTTCTCCTATTGTGCTTACGCCGAGGAAAGGAACCTTTTCTACTAATAGCGTTTGTTCACAAATTTTACCACAGTCATCTATATCAGCAACGTCTTTACTATTGTATTTAATTTCTACGATTTCTCCATTTGAAGTAAACCTTCCGTTAATCCAGACATCCTTATCTATATTAGCATTCAAGAAAGCAGTGATATCGAAGTCTGTTGCTTCTTTATCATACAATCTAATGTATTCGGCTTTGCTATTATTCGTCTTTTCTTTATGAGAAATAGTCAAGCGAGCAGAACTAAATTCTATTTCTTGTGCGCTTAAAGGATTGATTGAAAAAATAAAAAGGAAAGAAAGGGTACTGATTAGTGTGTAGATTTTGTTCATCACAAAGATAATTTAGTGTTTAGAGAATTTGTTTAAATGGGGAGAAGTTTTCAGTGGGTGGGTATACCATCTTAGAATGCAGAAACCGAGCCAAAAAAGGCATTTACACCGTCACAATTTTTAATTTTAACTAAAAAAGTTAAAATAAATTATTTGACTTTAGTTAAGAAAAACATATGAATGAGGAAGGAAAAGAGGTGCAGATAAAGAGATCTAATATTTAATCCACTGACGGTCAAAAGCTTCAATAGAGAAACGCATTTTTATTTGAAATCAAAATCATAAGTTACGTCTGACAAGAATAATCCTTGGGCATAAACGCGGGTCTTGAGTTTAGTTTCTTCCACTTCATTTAAATACGATTCAAACTCAGAAAGGCTTACTTTTAAAGTTCCGACCTCTAAAATACGGGCCATTAAAAGTCTAATCATTCCTCTCAAAAAACGATTAGCTACAATGTGAAAGTGAATAGTGGTATTGTTTTCTCCAAAAGATATTTCACTTTTAAAGATATTACATAAGGTGTGTTTGTATAAATCGGGCTGTTTACAAAAAGAACGGTATTCTTTGTATTCCATTAGTAAGGAAACTGCCTTTTCCATTTTACCTTGATCCAAATCATCAAAATAATACCGAGAGATATAAGGCGTATTGAAAGGTTTTTTTTCTAAGCTGATGTAATAGTCATAGGTTCTACTTGTCGCGCTTCTCTGTGCATGCAAAGTTTTAGGAACCTCAAAATAGTTCTGTATAATGATAGAGTTGGGTAACATTAGGTTGATTCTAAATACCGCATTCTGAGTCAGTTCTTCGTTAAAATCAATGTGAGCAAAAAACTTCTTAGCATGTACGCCTGCATCCGTTCGCCCACATCCCCAGACCACTACTTTTCTTCTATATATGGTAGAAAAACATTCCTCTATAGTTTGTTGGACGCTCGGCACGTTAGGTTGACGTTGCCAGCCTTTAAACTTAGTGCCATCATATGCTATTTGTAAAAAGTATCTCATTGTTTATTTAACAGAAATTACTTGGGATTCGGACTAAAATCGACCGACTGAAAAAAGGGTTGACCACGAATTCAAGGATTAAAGAACGAACGATCGGAAAGAGTTATTACCACGGATGCACAGATTAAAAATTGATTAAAACAGGGACTATCGAAAAAGTGGTACAACACGATTTATAGGATTCATAAGATCATTAGGATAATTTATCAAGCCGAAGGCATGACGTTCTATCGTCCCATCTTGCTAATCATAAACATCTTATAAATCGTGTTCAAACAAAAAAGGAATCAAAACCGTACAACCAAAAGAAATACGTACTACCGAAAACCGAAAGATTCACAAACTACCGAAAACCAAAAGAAACACAAACTACCGAAAACCAAAAGAAACACAAACTACCGAAAACCGAAAGATACAAGAACTACCGAAAACCGAAAGAAACACGTACTACCGAAAACCAACTTCCAAAACCCGCACAGAATTTCCCTCAATCTCTATTTCCTCAATCGATTTAAGAATCTCATCTGAAATCACATCTTTCGCCATATTGAATCCATCCAAACGCTCTGCATATCTGCTTGTCTCTACTTTTTGGCTTTCTGCACTAGAATTCATAATCACCATTACTGTCTTTTCTTTATCGTAACGAAAGTAAACATAAATATTATTCTCTGGAACAAATTGCATCAACTTTCCAGTGTGCAAAGCAGGAGTATTCTTTCTATAATTCGCTATCTTTTTAATAAAAGAAAAAACCTCCTCTTCTTTTTCAGTTCTTCCCTCTTTCGTAAACTTATTCACTTTATCATCTTTCCATCCTCCAGGAAAATCAATTCTGCCCGCTTCACCAAAAGCTCCACCTCCTTCTCCTGTAAACAAACACTCTGTCCCATAATAAAGCATAGGAATTCCGCGCATAGTCATTAGGAAGGAAATACCACTTTTGAATTTTGAAAGGTCTTCTCCTACTTGAGTATAAAAACGAGCGAGGTCATGGTTATCCAAAAAAGTTACGTTGCGGTAAGGATCTTCATAAAGAAAATCTTTTGCCAAGGTATAATAGATCTTCGCAATGCCGTCTGTCCAACCTTGCTCTTTTGACAAAGCATCGGAAATTGCATAATACAATTGAAAATCCGTGACCGCTGGCAAATGAGAATTATAGCCTTTTCTTAAATTGTTATTTTGCGTAAACTGTGCTTGAATCGCAGAACCATGCACCCATGTTTCTCCAAACAAACCGAGCTGCGGATATTCAAGCTGCATGGCCTTTCCCCAATCACTCGTAAATTCAGCATCCGGATAAGCATAAGTATCAATTCGATAGGCGTCCAATCCAGCGTATTCCACCCACCAGATATTATTTTGGGTGAGGTAGGTTGCCAAATGTTTATTTTGCTGATTCAAGTCTGGCATATGGGTATCAAACCAACCGTCTACCATTAAACTCTTATCAGCCTTCGAAGCATAAGGATCCATGTGAGTGGGCGCGCGATAAGTGGTCTGCCTATATTCATCAAATTGATGTATCCAATCTTCTGATGGCAGATCTTGAATAAACCAATGTTGACTTCCAACATGATTGTGAATGATGTCCATTACCAATTTCATTCCCCGCTTGTGAAGCTCATCCGCCAACTTCACATAAAGCGCATTGTCACCAAATCGGGCATCTATATTATAATGATCTGTTACCGCATAACCGTGATACGATTCATATAATTCATTGTTTTCCTGAACAGGATTCAACCATAAGGTCGTAACGCCCAGATCTTCTAGGTAATCCAACTTATCAATAATTCCTTGGAGATCTCCGCCATGTCGAAAGAATACTTTGTCTCTCGCAATTCCTTTCTGATTCATTTCTGCTACACTGTCATTCTCTTCATCACCGTTAGCGAAACGGTCAGGCATAATGAGGTATATCATATCAGATGGATCTATTCCTAGAATCCGATCATCTGATCTTTTTCTTTTTTTAATTTCAAAATCATAGGACTTCTTTTCGGCACCTTTCGTCAGAACGATTGGGCAAGGTCCGATTTTAGCATTTGGCGAAATGTCTAATTCTACAAAAAGGTAATTCCGATTTTGAACTTTACTCACCTTCTTTACATTTACTCCAGCATGATTAACGCTTACTTTAAAATCGTTGATCAGGTTATCATGTATCAAAACTTCTACGATTCT
>CALIAG010000503.1 GCA_938041325.1 uncultured Saprospiraceae bacterium
ATCAATTGTAAAATAGCAAACGAAGAGAGAGTGTATTCCTCCTCATTTTTTCGGAGATCTCATTCTTTTCAAAACCTGTGACATCTGTGTCGTGTAAATTCCCTAAGCCATAAGAGTAAATCAATTCTGGCTTCATAGAGAATCCTTTCATTTTAATTTCAAGGCCAGCACCGATATCCGCACTAATGTTATGAGGCTTCTGTGCTATTACAACCTCATTATCTATTCCTAAACCTCCTCCTCCAGTCAAGTCATAAGAGAACCTTCCTCCAAATATCAAAGAAGGATTAAATTCTGCATTTTTATTTAAATGGACACCTAAATGAATCGGGCCTTCTAGTATCAAAGCCTCACTTAGACTGCTAAGAGAACCCCTTTCACCAAGATCTGCGATGAGCTCGTAAGAATGAAAACTAAAAGTAGGTTGAAAGCCAATGGTCAAATGCTTGTTAATGATTTTGTGCCCTAGTAGACCTATGCTAAAACCAACTTGATTGTCAAAATTAATTTCAGTAAAGTCACCCATAATCGAATTAGGGGATTGTTCAACTAATGTAATACGATCTTCTGTACTGTACGTCCCCACCAACAATCCGAATTCAAAATTATTGGAATTTTTCAATGTTTGCGAAAAACTTGTTACGCATTGTGTTGATACTAGGAGAATGATTAAAATGACATTTTTCATGGTAAGAATTTTAGGTTTGTAAACTAATTTAGAATATTGAAAACACAAGAATTTTTCTTGTATTCAACGTAATGGTTTACTAAATACTAGAATTGAATTAGGCTAATAGGAATGGTAATTCAACAAAAAAAATAAGTTGAATCTAGAGCTTAAGTGTTTTTATAAAAGGAATGTTCAGTTAAAGGTTGTAGAATAAAAAGCGCAGGGAGATATTGTCTCTTCTTGCTTTTTCAGTGACTTGGTTGAAGGGGCCTACTGAGTTAGGATCTTCTGAATTCCCTAAACCATAGGAGTAAATTAATTCTGGTTTCAAACAAAATCCTTTCATCTTTATCTCTAGACCAGCACCGATATCTGCGCTGTATTGTTGAGACTTTAACTGGATAATGCTCGGGTTGATTTGTCTACTTCTTGAATTTGCAGCCAAGTCATATGACAGCTTTCCGCCCAAGATTAGAGAAGGATTCCATTTTGCATTTTTATTGACATGGATAGCTAAGTGAATTGGTCCCTCTAAAAACACAGACTCGATCTTGTTATTGATGGTCTCTTGAGTATTTAACTTAAAGGAAATTTCAGTTGACATGAAACTAAGTGTAGGTTGAAATCCGATTGTAAAATGTTTGTTGATAATTTTGTGCCCCAAGATCCCAAGGCTAAATCCAGCTTGGTTATTAGAGTTGATTTCGACAACTTCATCATTGAAAATAATTGGTGTCGGATCTGATTTTGTGGAATAAATTCCGGAGTTGTTGAATCCGAGTATTAAACCGAATTCATAGCCTGGTGGAGATTCTAAATTTTGAGAAAAAGTTATTACAGAGTGGGCAGTTAATATGAAAAGTGCTAAAACGAATTTTTTCATTTTAATGATTTTTAGTTTCACGTTTCAATTAACAATATTCAAAACGGAGGAATCTTAACTTTATTTTAATTCGAAAAAATAAATGTTCTTTTAATAAAAAAGGCCTACCAAATGGCAGGCCCGAATAGAATATAGTTATTGACAAAATCTCACTAAAAAAATTAACGATTAAATTTTTTTATAAACCTGAAGGATCAAATTGTCGATGTACACCAAACCATTTGATCGTTCTTTCTCCGATACCAGGTGCATCTACATGAATAAGATAGACACCACTGGCCACCGGAATTCCTTTAGAATTATTTAAATCCCATTCTAAATCCGGAACGATTTGTTGACTGGCAATACCTGCATAAGTTCGGCCGGCCAATCGATCGACCTCTTGTTCATTCCTTGCATATTGTCGAATAAATTTACCATCCAAAGTGAAAATGCTAACCGTGCATTTTGCAGGAAGATTAGTGATTTTTATTATGTTGGTAAACTGGCTGGTTTCATAAGCCGAGTATCCGTAGTAAGGATTTGGAACGGCTCTGATGTTGGCCAATTGATCCTCAAATTCGTTTTCAGTAGTCAACTGCTCCGCTTGTACTCCTTCTAATGAAAACAAGTAGGTTGGATAATCACTATCAGCCAAAACTCCTCTTTCTACTGCGTAAGGATTTTCTACGCGCAATTTTACAACAAGCTCATTTTTAATCAAACCCTCATCGTAAGAGGATAGACTTTGCCCTTGGGTCATTACTGGCATTGAAGTCCAAGTAACATCTTGTAAAGCAATTACTTTTTGAAAGTCATTTCCAGAAAGTTGTTCGCGGATAGTGGCACATTCATCGTATTCTGTACTGCTGACATAAATATAATGCTGGCCACCCAACAAGAAGTTTTGAACAGAAAAATTTGGACCCTCTAAAAATACCTGACTAGTAGGATTCCACATCATGTCTCGACCATTAGGAGTATCCTCATAAGCTTCCGGAAAAGCACTTCCATCGTAAGTAGAGTTTTCACCAAAAAAGATATTTAATCTTTTCCCAGTTTCTACATCAATCGCATATCCCGGGAACCATCCCATACCCACTCCGTTGTCATCGGTGTCTACATCTGCTAAACCATCCTTGTCTTTGTCAAATCTAGTCACTGATGGTGCTTGTCTTAAATCAAAGTTAGCAGCATTTCCTTCGGATTCCAATCCTAAACCAATATTGGCGTCGGTGTATTTTTTTGTAGCTGTTTCTACTACAACACATCTACTCCAAAGTTCTTTATCAGAAGTGAAAACAATATCTACGTTGTTGAGGTTTTCTATTAAATTTCTAGCTCGCACAATATTAGAATTGGTATTATGATCCCAGGCTGGCGAAATAATAAATTCATCAAGAGGAGTACTTCTGAAATCCGTTAAAGTGTAAGGGACAAAAGAAGAACCATCGATGCTAGAATAAGCTGATTCCGGGTCAAGGTTATTGTCTTCTTCTCCTGTTCCTGTTTTGATATAATTAAATGGACCATCATCATCAGGAACGGTCAATAACCAAGGCAACTCATTGGGGTTTTCATATTCAAAAATCATATCGATCAATCCATTGCTTGCATCTACTTGTGCTCCTGCATCCAATGTTTGAGAAATATCAATCGAAAGTCCAAACTCTGGGAATATTTGTTCATATTTTTCATCCAGAGATTTTATAGATTCGTATACTTCGTTATTGGACAAATCTTTCAATTGCCATCTTCCTTCGTTGTCTAATAAATCGTCCGATAGGTCATCGTCAATTAGTTTGATTTCAAATTCTCCATCCTTTGCTTCCAATGGATTGTAGATTTTAATATCGATAGGTCCTCGACCTGGTTCATAAACAATAGTGCCATCAAAGCTTCCATCCATGATTGCGGTACGTGTTTCTTCACTTATGTCAAGCGAGTTGC
>CALIAG010000504.1 GCA_938041325.1 uncultured Saprospiraceae bacterium
ACTAAGAAAAACCGAAAGAATCACGAACTACCGAAAACCGAAAGAATCACGAACTAAGAAAAACCGAAAGAATCACGAACTACCGAAAACCAAAAGAATCGCGAACTAAGAAAAACCGAAAGAATCACGAACTACCGAAAACCGAAAGAAACACGACTTTCGAAAACCAAAAGAATCACGAACTAAGAAAAACCGAAAGAAACACGAACTACCGAAAACCGAAAGAATCACGACTACCGAAAACCGCCCCTACCCAACCTTAACATACTCCCTAATCCCCATCTCTATCCGCGTCCCTCCTTCTCTATCAACTTCTAAACGCGCATCCAACTTATTTTTAAAAGCAGTAATCAATTTATTCCCCATCGAATTGCTTTCTAGAAAATCTTTTTCATCTTTCATCCCTACTCCATTATCCTCAACCACCAATTGCAATTCATTGTCCTTCTCTGATAAGGTAATGTTAATATTCCCTTCCCGCTCATTCGGAAAACCATGCTTTAATGAATTACTTACCAATTCATTGACAATCAAACCTAACGGAATCACGGTATCCACGTCCAAATTAATTTGCTCGATGTTGGTAGACAAAGAAACCTTGTCTGGAGAAATGTTATAAGAATTAAACAAACCTTTTATCAACTTGGTAAAATATTCTTTCATCTGAATACCAGATAGGTTTCCTTCCTGATAAAGATTTTGATGAATCAAAGCCATACTTTTCACTCGATCTCTTCCTTCTTTCAAAACTTCTAGTGCACCTTCATCTTCAACATACCTCGATTGCAAACTGAGAATACTTGAGATGACTTGCAAATTATTTTTTACCCGGTGATGAATCTCTCTCAATAAAAGTTCTTTATCCTTGAGCGCTTCTGAAACAACCTTATTTTGATCCTGCAATTTCCGATATAATCTAAATAGGAAGAAGGACAATAATCCAAAAATCCCTAGTCCAAGCCCTAAGCCCATGTTTTGTTTTCGAGCCGTAGACAATTGCAACGCAGCCAATTCATTTTGGACATTTAAAGACGCGATTTCTCCTTTTTGCTCAGAAGTTCTAAATTGAACTTCCAGTTTATTTACTTGAGATTCGAGTTTCTCATCTTTTAGTTTATCAGATGCTTTTTTATAAGAAATATGTGTGTTATAAGCTTTCGAATATTCTCCTGCATCATTTTGAAGAATGCTGAGCATCTCAAGCCCATCTCTATGGATTTCATCGTATTCTTCCTTTTCTGCCACGGCAATGCTTTCTTCTAGAAATTCAATGCCTTTTTTTCGTTCTCCTAAATGAAATAAAGTGTATCCCAGTTTACCTTTTATACGTGCCATATCCTGCTCTACTCCAATTCCTATTATAATATCGTAAGCAATCTGAAGATGTTCTTTTGCCTTAACCCATTCCTTTATTACCACATAAACATTTCCTATATTATAATTGGCATTTCCTACTCCCCAAGTGTATTCTATTTTTTTATCTATTTCCAAACACTTTTTGTAAGAATCTATCGACTTTCTATACATCTTTTGATCTAGAAAAGCTCCGGCCATATTATTATGCGCATTTGCCAGCCCCATATCCCAACCAATTATTTTACTCAAACGAATAGCCTCTGTAAAATACGGTTCAGCTTCTTCGTATCTTTCTAAAGAATTCAAAACGGTACCTAACATAGGAAAAGTCCGAACCATCCCTTGCGTATCTGGTAGGGCTGTGAATATGCGGTGCGCCTTGAGACCATTCTCTAGACAATCTTCTAATTTATCATATTCATAATAAATTGTGCAAATTAAGTAATGTGCTTTTCCTATAGCAAGTTCATCTTTTGCCTCTTCGGCCAACCGAATACACTCTTCAGCATAGGATATTGATTTTTCAATTTCCCCTTTGTTCCTATAGATAATTGCGAAGATTCTATTCAGTTCCGATTTTTTAGGATGATCTGGTTCCTGTTCTACAAGAGCCATTGCCTCTTGATTATATTCAAGGGCTTTATCAATATCTTTTCTACGAAATTCATACGCAAGATCAGCCAGTATTTCTACTTTTTCAGATGACGAAATATCTTCTCCCAAACGGGTCTGAAGGCTATCAACATTTAAAAATGCAAAAATGGTGTTGGTAAAAAATAGCAGACAAAAAAGTGTAGAAGTGGTTTTCATTTTCTCAAAAGGGTTATTAGTAAATTGGGTATAAAACATCTGGTTCAAATCAAGATACGGAATGATACTTAAATCTAGGAATAAAACCAAAAGGAATAAAAAAGCACCAATAGAATTCTTTTGGAAACCAATTGGTGCTTAGGTATTTTATTATAATTTCTATTTATTTAAAAACAAGGTTCATTCCCAATCTTGCATGGACCAAATTATGATTAGTTGGATTCGTAACCGCAAGAATATTATCGGAACTTGCAAAAAGCTGAACAGGTCCTAATTTCAACGCGCCATTCAAGCCAAGATTCGTAGAAGAATACGCATGGCTGACAACAACACCTACAGACAATATCTTTCCTAATTCAATCCCCCCATTTATCGCAATTCCAGAAAGTGTTTGGCCATTGATATGTCTAGTATGAAGTAAGGCTCCTACCCTTCCAATCTTAGCAAATTTGTATTGCGCTCCTAAATAAGTTCTCATCGGCGTCGATGTAGAATATTTATTGTTTGTAGATTGAAAACTAAAAATATCTGACAAGGTATCTCCTACTTGGTTAAACAAACCATCTGCATCATCAATCACATCGATAGCATCAAAACCATTGAACACATAGGTTCCTTTACTTTTATAATTCTGAACATTTTTATTCCAACCGATTGTTCCCATATCAATCATACTTGCAGACAAAGTCAAATTATCATTCACTTCAAAAGTAGCTCCAAGGTCTAGGCCTATCCCAGTATTGTTTCCAAACAACAATTGTCCAAAAGGAGAATCAAGTATTTCAAAAACAGTACTGCCACCTGGGCTATCCAATCCTTCAAAACTTGCTGCGCCTGCAGCATTGATTTCGTATTCAGAGGTCAAGGTCAAATCATAAATTCCAGCATCATCCGTGTGAATTGAAGCTCTATTATACTTAGTGCTTACATTTCCAATTCCACCTAATAACTTGATCTTAGCACCCAACGTTACCTTGCTCAATTTAATCGCACCACCAATTGCCAATTCACTGTAGGCATTTAATCTTAAGCGAGGAGCTATGTTGAGTTCTTCTCCTAAAAATTGTCCATTTCCTTGTAACGCAAATTCTGCTAAGTCCTTTGGAAAAGTAGCCATCAGGTTAGAACGAACGGCATGACTTACAAAAAAACGAAGGTCTTTTATTCCAAATGCCAGATTGAAGGTTTCAACATCTAAAGAAGTCCAAACATGGTTTTGATCCTCTAATTGATTGATTAAATCATCAGCATTGATCACCTTTAAACCTTCTGCATTGGTTGTTACTATTTTATTGTAATTAATACCAGATGTACCTGCCGAAGCAGTAATGGATGGAAAGCTAAAAATGAATTTCTGCTCTGTCAAAGAAGAAGGATTTAGCTTGTTGGATTGCCAAACATTATTCATAAAATAAAGTCCGAGGTCTTGTCCAATCAAATTTTGGGAAAACCCAACAAACAACAATAAAACGATATATTGATTTAAATTTTTCATTTCTATTTTTTATGTAGTTGCTTAAAAATGGATTACAATTAAAACAACTATGAATTTTAAACAACTTCTATTATAAGAAGCCAATTAATTTTCGATTCCGATGATTGCACCCAATCGAACACCCAAGGTTTGATCGGCATTCACTGTAATCGGAACGGATGCGTTTTCAGAAGTATTCAAGTTGATTACCATTCTTAGCTTCTTGCTGTTTTGAACAGATTCCATTCTTTCTTTGTCTAATACGATTTTAACTGTTTGCTCCGTACTACTTATAGGTAGACCGTTTGAATCGATACTTGCCGCTTCTAAAATGGTTTTCTTAGTAGAAAAAAGAGAATCAATAACGACATTATTTGCATCTAAAAAATAAAACTGAGTTTCAGCATCTAATGGAATTCCATTATCAGTGATTAGCGTAAATTCTGCGAAACTGATATTTTCATTTTCTTCAAATTCAATTTCTGTTTCTTCTTCTATTTGCAAACTGAAGGATCCGCTAGCGGGGATTTCCAATGCAACATCAATTTTCAATAAACTATTTTCAGAAACGAATCCACTGAC
>CALIAG010000505.1 GCA_938041325.1 uncultured Saprospiraceae bacterium
GCAATGGTTTTTCCAGCAAGATCTTCCTTGAAATAAGTTTTTATTTTTGCTGCCAAAATTTTCTTTTGGTCTTGGTTTACGCTCATTACAGAATTTAGTATTCTGAAATCGTATCCATTTTGATTAGCCGTTTTGAATAGTGCTTGGACATCTTTTGGAAAACAACTTCCACCGTATCCGACACCAGGAAATAAAAATCTTTTACCAATTCTAGAATCCGATCCCATCCCTTTTCTAACCTTATCTACATTAGCACCAACCTTTTCACACAAGTTGGCGATTTCATTCATGAAAGAAATTCTTGCAGCCAAATAAGAATTTGCTGCATATTTAGTCATCTCTGCAGAACGCTCATCCATAAAGATGATAGGATTTCCTTGACGTACAAATGGTTCATACAACTGTTGCATAACTTTTGTCGCCCTTTCTGAACTTGTGCCAATAACAACACGGTCAGGTTTAAGGAAATCGTCAACAGCAACACCTTCTCTTAAGAATTCAGGATTTGACACAACATCAAATAAATCTGTGCTAACTCCTTTAGCAATTGCAGCATGAACTTTTTCTGCAGTACCAACAGGCACTGTACTTTTATCCACAACGACTTTGTAGTCTTTTATCAATAAAGAAAGTTGACTTGCAACTCCAAGAATATAACTTAAATCTGCAGAACCATCTTCTCCTGGAGGAGTTGGTAGTGCTAAAAATATAATTGCGGCATCTTCTATTGCAGCTGCAAGGTCAGTTGTAAAAGTTAAGCGACCTTGTTTTGTGTTTCTATCGAAAATTAGATCCAATCCCGGTTCGAAAATTGGAATTTCGCCATTTTGCATTCGAGCAACTTTATTTGCATCGATATCAACACAAGTTACTTTGTTTCCAGTTTCCGCAAAACAGGTCCCTGTTACCAGACCAACATATCCGGTGCCTACTACAGCAATTTTCATATTCAGTTAATTTATAAAAGTGAGTAAAATCAAATGGTTTAGAGATATTTAATAGCAATTTACTTGCCACCTAATATTAAGACAAATTTATATTCGGTTTGTCACGCGTATTTATACGTAAAAAATAAAAGAATGTTGTGGAAGTCCTTAGTTTTTAGGGTTTTGGGAAGGATACAAAATTAGGCAAATACTGTAGAAATACAATATTTGCCTAATTTAAATTGAAAAAATATAAGTATTGGTTGTTAGATTGTTAATCTACGAGGTGATCTATGAGGTCGTCTCCAGCTGAAGCTACTGTTCGCATTTGCATAATGTCTTCAAAAGCTGCGAAAACAGCACAATAATATACTGGCGATATTGCTATAAGTGCAACAACTAAGGCGAAGCCTGCAAGGCCAGCTAATGACCAATGAACAAATGAAAGAGCTCCTGCAATTAAACCACCAACTAGACAAAACAAAAGTAGAAGACCCAAAAAGCCAATCAACAATCCAAATACTGCAAAAAACCTTTTTCCTACAACCTTTCTACTACTTTCCATAGCATCCCAAAATCCCATTTTATAAAATCCTATATACATAGGTGTAAAAATATAACTGACCGCTAAATAGAAATAGGGAATAATTAGCAAGCCCCCCATTAAGAATATACTTGTAGGAAACTCTGGAAGTTCCGTTGGTGGATTCATTGGATTGGCTAAAATCTCTCTGTACCAATCAATAATTCCGGTATTAAAAGCCATGTAAATTACGGGAGACATAATTAGTAGACCAAAAAGTAAAAATACTAAGGTGTAAGCTGCAAGTTGTCCAACATGTTCAAACCCTTTAAAAAAATCATTAAACTCAGTATGTTCCCCTGCTGAAACTTTATTGGCAACTAGGTAGAAACCCAACATAATAGCTGGACCAATGACTATGGTAGAAATTACAATTCCTACCAATGGAATTATTTGAGCAAAGCCACTTATACATGCAGACAAAAGTAAAAAGCCAATAAAGCCTCCAGCATTTTTTTTGAAAATCTCATATCCTCTTCGAAGATAGGTTCCGATTTCGAAATCGTATCCGTCGTCAAGAATTTCATCTATCCTTTGTTTATAGTTTTCATTCATTATTAAATAGTTTGCGGTTACAGAATAAAGTCTATTAAAAATATAAAAAAAATAGAAAGGGATTTTCATTTTTCTATTAATGTCATAAACAATCCGATAAGAAACAAAAAAAGCTTAGCCCCAATATATGAGCTAAGCTTTTTTGTTTAAAGTAAAATATACCGCTAATAAAATCTAGATCGATTGTCTTCAACATCTGCATTCTTAACTAAAGCTTGCATCAATCTTGTTCCTACTTGACCTTTTACTACACTTTCTGTTTGCTGTCTAAGTTGTGGAATATTCAGTTCTCCAACAGGATTAGCATTTGTAATCGGTTGAATTACATAAACGCCACTGGTTCCTATGATTGGTTGAGAAACACCATTCAACGCTAATTTGAATGCGTTAGAAATAACCTTTGGTTCTGAACCCAGACCTGGAAGGAAGTTAGAAGTAAAGCTGATATTTCTCGCTGTATCAATAGCAGCATTTGTGAAAGAAGAAACAATGGAATTGAAGTCTGTTCCGTTCACTTTAGCTTTGATCATTTCGCCTTTTTTGTTTTTGCGAACGTCCGCTTCGATTTCACTTCTAATGTTTGCCAGTGATACATCTCCTGCAGCTTGCTTGCTTTGTAAACCAGCAACAACATATTTATTAACGTACAAATCAATTGGATCTTGGTAGTCATATACAGCTGGTGCTATTTCACCTGTTGAAGCACCGTATGCCCACTTGATAATTTTGCGAGAAGTTTCTTCACTTCCTAATTGTCCAGCGATGTAATCATTTCGTTTGATAGCTGGAGTTGTAACCAATTCTAAATCAGAGTCATTTGCGATTGCCGCTTCAGCATCTGCTAAAGTTTTATTGGTTGCAAGAAATTCAAGTGCCTTGTCTTGGATAAGATCCTGTGTTTCTTGGCTAGGTACTATTGTATTTGAAATGTAAGCAACTTTTACTCCTTCTTCGTTATTCAAAAATTTGTAATCCATTACTTCAACAAGGTGAACACCAAATTGAGAAATAACAGTATTGTATTCTCCTTTTTTACCTTCGAAGAAAATCATGTCATTAAAAGGCTTCACCATTTTGCCTTGACCTGCAAACCCTTGATCACCTCCTTGTGGTACAGAAGCAAAATCTTGACTTTGTTGGACCATAGCGTCCCATGTTGCAGACCCTGATTCCAAAGCAGTTTTGATACTATCAATGGTTGTTACAGCTGCAATAAACTCAGCTTGTGTTGTTGCTCTTCTAAGTATGTGTCTTGCACGTACTGAATCAGGAATAACTTTTCTGTCCAATAATTTGACTGCCTTGAAAGTGTTGCCATCTTGGTATGGTCCAAGAACACTTCCTAGCTCTGCTGTGAATAAATCATCAGCAACCGCATCAGCCAATGCTTCTCTATTAACATAAGCCCCATCAATTGATCCATAATTGTTTTCAACAAAAATGGTATCATTATCAGTAGTTCTAAAGTCAGAGATTTTTTCAGCAATGCTTTGCTTGATTGCCAAAGTATCTGCACTCGTTGGTGATACATTAAAAGAAATGTAGGAAATTTTTCTGGTCTCTTCGTTTTGAACGTACTTTGCTTTATTGTTTGAAAGGAAAGCATTGAAATCAGCGTCAGAAACTTCAACACTAGAATTTTCAATTTCGTCAAAAGGAATTTTCACGTATCTGAAATCCAATTTATTGCTATTTTCTTGGTGTGTTTTTTCAACCATCCAAGTTGGCGTATAAATAGCTTTACTAACTAAGTTGTTTAATTTATTTTGAAGACGTTCTTTTTTGACTTCATCTACTTGGATTTTCCAAAACTCACGATATTGAGGATCTGTGGTATTGGCCTCAATAGCTTGTTTTGCTTGATTCAAAGATTGTCTATCAACTTGTCCAGTTTGTGGGTTTCTGAAACGTTGAGTGATAATGGTACTTAAGTTATTACCAAAAAGCGCATCTTCAAGCTCAGCTTGTCCAATTGCCAGCCCAAGTTCATCTGCTTCTTTGCTAACGATTGCTTCTTCAACGTAATAATCCCAAAGTAGGCTTCTTCTTCCGTAGATATTAGCTCCGGATCCGCCATAAAGGATATTGCCTTGAATTTGTTCTGCTCTTGAAAATTCCTTCCAATCCAGTTTTTTACCGGCAACAGCTCCCATTGAAGTTTGGTCTGAACCAAATGCGCTCGTTTGTCCCGCAACCATATCCATTATAATGAATGCAGCGAGGGCCATTCCTATCAAAATAACGAGTAGCCAGCTATTTTTTCTAATTTTTCCGATCAATGCCATTCTATGTCTTGATTTTAAGTTCTAAGGTGATAATTCAGGTTAAATCATTCTATTCAGTATAATTAACTGAAAATCTGATCTTTGGATACAATTTTGAATAAAAAGTTTAGAAAAAAATAAGTTTTCTTCAATCCTTTTTTCAAAATCTCAGCAAAGGTACCTTGTTTACCGCTCAAAATCAAAAAAAAAGAAGGGAAGAGCTGCTTTTAATATTAATGGATTTAAGGATTTTCTTTATTTACATAGCGGGCAGCGGCATCTAGTTCTTCATAAAAGTCCAAACCATATTTTCTTACGATGGCACTTTTTACAAATTCATAGACTCTGATTTTCTCTTTTTTACCTAAGGAACAAGCTGCTGAACAAATATCCCATTCATCGTAATTCAATGCTTCAAAGCCTTGTTCCTCCTTTTCTGTTACCCGAATCGGGTATAAATGACAAGAAATTGGCTTTTTTAGTGTGCTATCACCACTCTCATATGCTTTCTCAATTCCGCATTTGGCAATAGGTCCATCAAAGGAAAGGTATGCACAAGCTCCATTTTTCAATAGAGTTGTTCCGTTTTCTTTGTATTCTTCATAAAAAGTGAACAACCCTTTTTCTGCAATAGCTTTTATGCCTTCGTCTTTTAAATAAGGCTTTATAGAATCATATTCCTTTTTTAACAGTTCAATTTCATTTTCTTCCAGTGGAGCGCCAAAGTCTCCTTCCCAACAACACGCTCCTTTGCATGCATTTAGATTGCACATAAAATGTTCTTGGACAACGCTATCACTGATCAACTTTTCTTGGACAATTATCATGAGAAAGAGGTAAAATAATTAAGGCAGGTAAAAAAAGCACTTTGTTCGGCACAAAATAAAGTCACTTTTCTTCTAAAACAAACTTTGTGTCGTAAATAGGTAGACTTTCTAAAAGGGTTTTTCGTATTTTTATGGAAATAAAATAGAATAAAACTATGACGGTAAGAAAATATGTGCTTTTAATGGTCTTTGGAATGTGTACATTTTTTGGTAATGCACAGAAATTAAATGAAATGAATCCTCAAATAGAGGAGGCGATCAATGAAGCTAAAGCTCATTATCAATTGGATGAAAGTCAGGTTCTAGAAATGATTATCATTGAAAACAGGAAACAAAGAAATCTTCGCGAAATCAGCAGCTTGAAATCAGAAAACCCTGAAATTTACTATGCAAAGCTTAAATCAATCAGAGTGAGTACAGAAGCGTCTATGGAAAAAATGATGAGACCAGCGCAAATTGAGATTTTGAATAAAAAGCGTTTAGCAATCCGTCAAAGTCATGCCTCTGAAACAAACAAGCTTAAAGAACAAGGCCTAAGTTTTGAAGAGATTCAAAAAGCATTGCTTCGCCTTGAAGAAAAATAATAGCATTTCCAATTTAATATTTTAACGAAAGGGGGAATCATTAAATATAGTACGTTACTATTTGATTTTACGCTCTGTTCGAAAAATGTTAATTTCGCGTGACGAAATTAGAACAACTGTTCATTATTTTCGTTTCACTTTAAACGGGATATAAATTTAAATCAAGAAACTTTAATATTAATTAATGGATCCACTTAAACAGAAATTTCAAGAAAAATCTGAAGCCCTCAAAATAGAGATTAAAAGCTTTTTGAAAGAACACGGAAATCAAAAAGTTGATGAAGTAACCCTGAAGCAGGTGTTCGGTGGAATGAGAGGGGTAAAGAGCATGGTATGGGAAACCTCACAATTAGACCCAATAGATGGGATCCGTTTTCGAGGACAATCAATTCCTGAATTAAGAGAATTATTGCCAAAAGCAGAAGGCGGAAAAGAACCTCTTCCAGAAGGATTATTTTGGTTGATGTTAGTAGGTGAATTGCCTACAGAAGCTGAAACCAAGTGGCTTTGCGACCAATGGAAAAATCGCTCAGCAGTTCCTGATCATACATTCAAAGTGTTGGATGCTCTTCCCAAAGATTGTCATCCAATGACTCAGCTTTGTATTGCGGTTACTTCTATGCAAACGGACAGCATCTTTTCGAGACGCTATTCAGAAGGAATGAATAAAAATGAATATTGGGATGCAACGTATGAAGATTCAATGAATCTAATTGCTCGATTACCAAGAATTTCAGCATATATATATAGAAGAACGTATCACAATGGTGATCACATAGCACCTGATTTTACATTGGATTGGGGAGCAAATTTTGCTCATATGTTAGGTATAAAAGGAGAAGACTTCAAAAGCTTCATGCGTTTGTATCTTACCATTCATGCAGATCATGAAGGTGGCAACGCCTCTGCTCATGCTACCCACTTAGTTGGTTCAACATTAAGTGATGCGTATCATTCATTTACTGGAGGAATGCATGCTTTAGCAGGTCCATTGCATGGATTGGCTAATCAAGAGGTTATCAAATGGATTTTCAAAATGCTTGATTCTTTGGGAACAAGGTCTCCGAGTAAAGCCCAAATTGCAGAATATGTAAATGGTACTTTGGCAAACGGGCAGGTAATTCCTGGTTATGGTCATGCGGTATTGCGCCAACCAGATCCAAGATTCATTGCACAAAAACGTTTTTCAGAGGAATATATTCCGGATGGCGAAATTATCAAGGTAGTTTGGAATTGCTTTGAAGTTATACCGGAAATATTGAAAGGCCTTGGTAAGGTTAAAAACCCATGGCCTAATGTGGATGCGCACTCTGGTGCAATCTTAGTTCACTATGGTTTAAAAGAATACAGTTATTACACTGTACTATTTGGTGTATCAAGAGCATTAGGAGTACTTTCTTCTTTATGTTGGTCAAGAGCTTTAGGCTTTCCTCTTGAACGTCCAAAATCTGTAACCTACAGTATGATTAAAAAAATAGTTGAAGAAGATATAAGTGTAAAAAGCCAGTAGCTAAATCGATCTGGTTTATTACAGAATTGTCTAAAAAAAGCCTTGTTAATTTTAACAGGGCTTTTTTTGTTAATGATATCTGAAAATTAAAGGTAAATTCATCTGTTAATTGGTTCAAAAAAATTAATTTTGGGCTACCCTAAATGTTATGTCTGTTTTTATAACAGCCCCAGTAAGTTTAAAAAACAACATTATTTAACAACAACAATCATTCAGTATGAATCTGCCAGAAGATTTAAAATACACAGAAGAGCACGAATGGATCAAGATAGACAGTGAAAATGTTGCCGTCCTTGGCATCACCGATTTTGCTCAAAGCGAGCTAGGAGAATTGGTTTATGTCGAAGTCGAAACAGTTGGAGAAACCCTTGAAAAAGGTGCTGTATTTGGCACCGTTGAAGCGGTGAAAACGACTTCTGATTTATTCATGCCAGTATCAGGAGAGGTTTTAGAATTCAATCCGGAGTTAAATGAAAACGAAGGAGACAATCCAACAGCAATCAATGATGATCCATATGGCAAAGGATGGATCGTGAAAATCAAAGTAAGCGATGTAGCAGAGTTGGATGATTTAATGAGTGCAGATGCTTATAAATCGATTGTTTCGTAATTTATTTTTTGTGTGATACACCAAAATCTAAATTCCTATCATCTTTATAATTGAAGACGGAATCTAATTTTCGTTTTCCAAGTTAATAAACTAGCAATTGAAAGGATTTATTCCCGCTTATTTATGGGCAGCAGTTATATTCGGCTTATCCGTGATGTCAGGAGTAAACCTTCCAGAAAGTCTTTTTGATTTATTTCAACCAGACAAAGTAGGGCACTTAGTTGTATATGGAGTCCTTGTTTTTTTATTTTTACGAGCATTCAAAATTTCTGACCGATTAACAGATAAAAAGGTCTTTTGGGTCGTTTTGGGAAGTGCCTTATATGGTATTTCATTAGAAATAGTCCAATACACCTTTTTCCCGGGTAGATTTTTTGAAGTTCTCGATATTATTGCTAATATTATTGGCTCGTTGACAGGATGGATATTTTTTAAAAAATTTTACAAATAAAAACTCAGATAATATGGCTCTATTTATTGAAATGCCACCAATTACAGGTATGGGTTTAGTAATGGCGATGACTGCCATGCTAGTACTTATCCTTGGGATTATCTTTTTTGTGAAAGGGATGTTTAAAAAGAGAGCTGAAGCAGGCCTCGCACAGACCTTGTCCGATGAAGGTAACTCAGTGATGAGTTCACGTAACAAATACCCTGCGGTGGATATCTTCAAAATGAGCGGGACTGTGTTTAATTTTGGATTACTAGCAGCTCTTTTGATGACAATTCTAATGTTTAGTTGGACTGTCTTTGATGAAGAGGTTAAGATCCCAGATGGGGCTTTAGAGCTAGATGAAGATATTGAAATAGAACCGCCTCGTACTGCTGAACCACCACCTCCACCACCGCCACCTCCACCACCGGTGATTGAAGAGGTTCCAGAAGAAGAAATTGAAGAAGAAGACGAACCAGAATTCGTCGATCAATCTGTGGAGGAAGAAACAGTAGTGGAAGCTCCTGAACCAGAACCGGTAGAAGAGGCACCGCCACCGCCACCGCCACCACCACCGCCGCCACCAGCACCAGAGGTAGATGAAATCTTTCAAGTAGTGGAAGACATGCCGATGTTCCCTGGCTGTGAAGATGTAGCAGATAAAGCAGAACGTAAAAATTGTGCGAATCAGAAAATGCTACAGTTTATTTACAAGAATATTAAATACCCACCAATCGCTCGTGAAAACGGTGTAGAAGGTACAGTGGTAATTAGATTCGTTGTAGACAAAGAAGGAAATGTAGCCGCTCCCGAAATTGTGAGGGATATTGGTGCTCAATGTGGTGCAGAGGCATTGCGTGTTGTGAAAATGATGAACAACATGGGTAAAAAATGGGTTCCAGGTAAACAAAGAGGTAAAAAAGTAAAAGTTTACTTTAACCTTCCTGTGAAATTCAAACTAGAGTAATAATATATTCTTTAAAAGATATTAAATCGGCTGGCTTTCCTCGAAAGTCAGCCGATTGTTTTTTGTGCATCTCTTTTAGACCTTTATCGATCCTCTTTGATCCGCTTCATTTAGGCAACTTTTAACTAATACTTTCGTTTTGTAGTAGACTTCATTAAGAACATTTTCTACTAATTTGTTTAATATTGAAGCACTGAAGAACCACGAAGTCAAGTACTTAGCTTTGTTTCTGTGAAGATTCTTGAACAACTTCCTTCGTAATATTGTCTTTTAGATACGACTATACGTCTAAATAACGAACCAGAATAGTGTAATACCATGCGCAATTATATCTTGATCCTATTTATTTCTTTTCTGCCTATTCTTACTTGGGCTCAACCTTCCAAATTAGCACAACAATATTTTCAGAATGGAGAATATGAAAAAGCCGCAACGCTCTATCAAAAACTCTATACGGATAGCAATCAAAATGATTATTATTTCAATAAATACACAGATTGTCTGATTGCATTAGAAAAGTATGAAGAGGCAGATAAAACGATTAAGAAACAAATTAAAAAAACGCCAAAAAGCATTCAGCTTTATGTAGCCTACGGAAAGCTTTTTGAGAAGCAAGGTATGGAAGCGGAGGCCGCTGAACAATATGAAAAGGCAATCAAAAAATTGACTGCAGATCGGTTTGTTGTGACGAAGTTAGCCAATGCCTTTAGTACCTTGACCAAATATGACTTTGCGATTCGAACTTATGAAGAAGGAGCAAAGTTGATGAAAGACAAATATATTTTTTCCTATAATCTTGGTGATTTGTATCGACGAAAAGGGGAGAGTACTTTAATGGTTGAAAATTATTTGAATAGCCTTAAGGATAATCCCAATCGTTTGAATTCTTTAAAATCACTATTTCAACGGTACTTAAATGTTGAAGAATATGATGAGTTGCAAGCTCAGTTATATGAGCGGATTCAAGATCAACCGGAGGATGTAGAATATACAGAACTCTTGACTTGGGTATTTATTCAGCGCAAAGATTATAAAGGAGCCCTTCGACAAACGAAGGCAATGGATAAACGTCTTGATGAAAATGGCGGAAGAGTTTTTCACCTTGCAGAAGTTGCTGCCAACGATAAAGATTACGACACTGCTATTTCAGCATACGAATATATCATCAATGATAAAGGCCCTACATCAGGATTTTATATTGATGCAAAAAGAGAATCGCTTGGTTGCGAAAGAAGGAAATTAGTTGAAGGGTACTCTTATGAGGAAACCGATTTAAGACAATTAGAAAGTCAGTATGAAGAGTTCCTTTCAGAGTTTGGAAAAAATAAAACGACTGCAACCATTATTGCGGAGTTGGCCAATTTGGAAGCTTTCTACTTGAATGATTTGGATAAAGCCATTTCCTTATTAAACGAGTTGATCGCTTATCCCGGAATCAATAAGTATACTTTAGCAGAAGCCAAATTAAGTCTGGCTGATTTTTATCTGATGAAAGACGAAATTTGGGAATCTACACTTTTGTATTCTCAAGTCGATAAAACTTTTAAAGATGATATTTTGGGTCATGAGGCAAGGTATAGAAATGCAAAACTTTCTTATTACGCTGGAGATTTTCAATGGGCCCAAACTCAATTCGATGTATTAAAAGCATCAACTTCAAAACTCATTGCAAACGACGCATTAGATTTATCCATTTTCATAATGGACAACATTGGATTGGATACCACAGAAGCTCCTTTGAAATTATATTCAGATGCAGATTTGTTGGTTTTTCAAAATAGATTTGACCAAGCATTTCTAAAACTAGATACGCTAAACAGAACGTATCCTAAGCACAGTCTCGAAGATGATATCCTGTTTACAAAAGCAACCATTTATAACAGACAACGTAATTTTGAAAAAGCGGCTGAGCTTTATGAACAAATAGGAACAGATTATGCAGATGAAATCCGTGCAGATAATTCTCTTTTTGAATTGGCGAAACTTTATGAAAACCAATTGAACAATCCAGAAAAAGCCAAAGAAGTATATGAGAAAATTTTCATTGAATTCTCAGGAAGTACTTTCGCTGTAGAAGCAAGAAAACGATTCAGACAACTGAGAGGCGACGACATACAATAGATAGAATTGAAGGAACAAATTTGTTTTGATTTTTTAAAATGAAAAAAGAAAAATAATTCCGTCAAGCAATTTATAAAAACCGAATAATTATTCTGATGATTTTATACAATGTTACGACTAAGATAATTCCAGAGATAAATGACGATTGGTTAAAGTGGATGAAAGAAGTGCATATTCCAGATGTGATGAACACCGGACACTTTTTGGAACATAAACTTTGTCGTTTGTTGATAGATGAAGAGGATGGCATCACCTACGCCATTCAATATGCATGTAAGGACATGAATACACTCCAGGAATATCAGAGCAATCATGCTCCTGCTCTTCGCAAAGATTACAAAAAACGCTATGAGGGAAAGTATGTTATTTTCCGATCTGTGATGGAAGTTTTATAAAAACCTGGTTTTTAATCTTATTGGTAAATACATCCGCCTTGGATATAGAACGTGTTTTCAGATCGGTTTTCCATCCACAAATTTGAAATAGACAGCTATTTAGCGTATTTTCGCTAAATATTTTATAGTTAAATTTATATTTGTATTTTTTAGTTTTATAAGCTTTTAATAAACATTTATTTATGAATTTTGAACTTACCGAAGAGCAACTCGCAGTACAGGCCGCAGCCAGAGAGTTTGCTCAAAAGGAATTGAAGCCAGGTGTTATTGAAAGAGATAAGCACATGACTTACCCGACAGAACAAATTAAGATGATGGGGGAGCTTGGGTTTTTAGGGATGATGGTTTCTCCAGACTACGGAGGTGGAGGAATGGATTCTGTTTCCTACGTTTTGGCAATAGAAGAGATTTCTAAAATTGATAATTCTTGCTCAGTAATAATGTCTGTCAACAACTCATTGGTTTGTTGGGGATTGGAGACTTATGGAAATGAAAGTCAAAAAGCAAAGTACTTACCTAAGTTAGCATCTGGAGAATGGATCGGAGCATTTTGTTTGTCAGAGCCAGAAGCAGGAAGTGACGCGACTAGTCAAAGAACGACCGCAATTGATATGGGAGACCATTACCTAATAAATGGTACGAAAAATTGGATCACAAATGGAAGTAGTTCCAAATTGCATTTGGTCGTTGCGCAAAGTGATGTAGATAAAGGACATAAAGGAATCAACGTTTTTATTGTTGAAGCGGATTCTGACGGTGTTACTGTGGGAGGTAAAGAAGATAAGCTAGGAATTAGATCTTCAGATACGCATACCATCATGTATACTGATGTAAAAGTTCCAAAAGAAAATAGAATTGGAGTTGATGGATTCGGTTTTAAGTTTGCAATGAAAGTACTTGGAGGTGGAAGGATAGGCATTGCGGCTCAAGCCTTAGGGATTGCAGGTGGAGCATATGAACTGGCAACAGCCTATTCAAAAGAGCGTGCAGCTTTTGGAAAACCAATAAGTCAACACCAAGCAATAGCGTTCAAGCTTGCTGACATGGCTACAGATATCGAAGCTGCAAAGCTTTTAGTTTATCGAGCTGCTTGGTTAAAGGACATGGGAATGGATTACACCATGGCAAGTTCAATGGCGAAGGTTTTTGCTTCTGAGGCAGCGATGAAACATACAGTTGAAGCGGTCCAGGTTCACGGAGGATATGGGTTTGTAAAAGAATACCATGTTGAACGATTGATGCGGGATGCAAAAATTACTCAAATTTATGAAGGTACTTCAGAAATCCAACGAATTGTGATTTCTAGAGAGATAATCAAGAACAACAATTTGTACGTTCCAATTTTCTCTTCAGAATTGTCTAAAGTTTAAAAAACGCTGTACTTTTTCCACCATATTTAGGTAAAAGTGCATCTTTAAAATATACAGCCTCAAATTGTATCGTCGATTTGAGGCTGTTCTTATTTCGGAGATTCAAAGGATAGATGGCTTTGAATACAACCTAAATCATTATTTTACCGTTAAAGGTAAGTGGCAAAAACACAAACTGCCGCTATTAATATTTCAATCGGTCTGATTTTACAAGGTTTTTAAGGAGAGACACCAGTAAATTTTGACGAATCAAATTTTAAGTTTTAAAAAACTTAGATTTTGATACCTAGACTAGAGCAATCTAATATGATGAATGCCTTAATGACCAAATCTTGGAGAATTGGAACTTTTGCTGGAATACCGGTAAAGATCCACTGGTCATTTTTATTGATGTTTGTCGGTGCTTGGGTGCTCAGTTACCTCGGCTCAGGGGATTGGAAAATTGCACTTTGGTATTCATTATTGATCATCGCTATTTTCACTTGTGTCGTTTTACACGAATATGGTCACGCATTGACTGCGCGAAAATATGGTGTAGAGACCAGGGATATAATTCTTTCTCCCATCGGCGGAATTGCCCGTCTTGAGAGTTTACCTGAAAAACCTATCCAAGAATTTTTTGTAGCTATTGCGGGGCCTTTGGTTAATGTGGGGATTTGTTTTGTGTTGGTTCCGTATCTGCTTTATTTTGCCTGGGATGAAGTCATGGACATTTGGAGGCTAATTAGTACAGGCCGATATTCATTGGAACCATCTGGGATGAATGCTTATTTTTTCCCTATAATTTTTTGGTTAAACATCTCTCTTGCAGCATTTAACCTTTTGCCTGCCTTTCCGATGGATGGGGGCAGGATATTAAGATCGTTATTGTCCCTCAAAATAGGAAGACTCCGTGCCACTCAGATAGCCGCTTATATCGGGCAAGGTCTTGCGATTTGTTTAATCATTTGGGGACTATACGAAGAAGGAGGTTTTATGACATCGGTGATAGGAGTGTTTGTTTTTATCATGGCTTCTCAGGAATATAGAATGGTTCGTTTTGAAAGTATTCTGGCAAAGCATACGGGTCGAGATGTACTCAGACCACAGTTTACCAGGATATTACCGGAAGATCAAATAAGCCGAGCGACCAATTTAAAGAAGATTGGAGTAGAACGAAATTTTCTGGTTTTTGATGAACTGGACGGCGAGGTGATCGGAGTATTACATGAACCGACACTTTTGGAGGTGATGAAAAAAGAAGAATTCAATAATCTTGCAAAGGATTATATGAGTCCTCTTTTTGAGAACATCTTAGTCACTGAAAACTTAAAAGATATTTTCAATAAGATGCAGAGTAATGGTTACAGTATACTGCCAGTTTTTGATGAAGGCCAACTCATAGGAATCGTTGACACTACAACTATCAATGAATTTGTTAGTCTTCAGAATAGTTTAAAAAAGTAAAGATTAAAGCCCCAACTTGGCTTTGACCAAAGGCGTAATATCTTCTGAATCCGCCGCAAAAAGGATCGCGTTATATACGCTGGTATCAAAAATCATTTCAAATCCATTTTCCTTTCCGACAGCTTTTACTGCATCACTAATTCGATTTAAAATTGGTGTAAATAATTCCTGCCTTCGCTTCAGTACTTTTTGCTCCCCTTCTCTTCCTAGTTGTTGAATAGCTGCTTGATCTTTTTGTAAATCTGCTTGTCTGTCTGCTAAATCTTTTTGAGACAAAGCTTTTGAATCAACCAATTTTCTCACTTGTGCATACTTCTGTAGCAAGGCATCTTCTTTCGTTTTGATTTCTTCTACCAACTGCTTTTGAATAGTTTCAAGTTCTTTGTCTGCAGCAACTCTTTCTGGCATAGCCTCGATAAAGTTTCCTGAATTAAAATGACCAAATTTTTGAGCCATCAAATCCACATTGCTAAAGAAAAATGAAAGAGCTGTGATCAATACAATCTTGAATATATTTTTCATAAGAATCTTTTTATTATATCGTTCAAAGGTAGGTTTATGAAGGCATTAATTATAAGATTTAACAAAAGATTAAAACTAATCTAGCCTAAAGATTGCGTCACGAAATAGAAGTTCTATTGCCTATTTTTTACTATTACTACTTTTTTTTATCTTTAAAGGTCTTAAATACAAAGACTAATAAATTAGAGAACACTTTTTTTTCATTCTGAAGTTGTTTTTTGGAATCTAATTCCACTAAGAACTTCAACTAAAAACAGACAACTATGGCTATTTTTGATTTTATTAAAAATCTTTTTGGTTCAGCTAAAGATGCAGCTGGAAGCGTTGTAGAAGGAGCAGGGGATGTAGTAGGAAATGTAGTAGACAAAGCAGGGGATATTGCAGAGGGAGCAGTGGATATTGCAAAAGATGCAGGAGGTACAGTATTGGACAAAGCAGGTGATGTACTTGAAGGAGCCGGAGACATTGCGGGGAATGTAGTTGATAAAGCAGGAGATGCACTAGGTGGTGTCAAGGATGTTGCTGGAAATGTGGTCGGTGGGGTAATGGACAAGGCTGGAGATCTTGCAGAGGGTGCGAAGGATATGGCAGGCGATGCCATTGACAAAGCAGGAGATGCTTTAGGCGGTATGAAAGATATGGCAGGAGGAGCTTTAGAAGGGGCAAAAGACTTAGCAGGCGATGCAATAGATGGAGCGAAGGACATGGCAGGCAATGTAGTAGACAAAGCAGGAGATGCGTTGGGCGGAGTAAAAGACTTGGCTGGCAATGCAGTAGATGGAGCGAAAGATATGGCAGGCAATGTAGTAGATAAAGCAGGAGATGCGTTGGGTGGAGTAAAAGACTTGGCTGGCAATGCGGTTGATGGAGCGAAGGACATGGCTGGCAATGTAGTAGATAAAGCAGGAGATGCAATGGGCGGAGTAAAAGACATGGCTGGAAATGCATTGGACGGAGCGAAAGATATAGCAGGGAATGTAGTAGATGGTGCAAAAGATGCTGCTGGCAATGTTATTGAAGGAGCAGGTGATCTGGTAGATGGTGCGAAGGATGCTGCAGGTGACGCGATCGATGACATCAAAGATGCATAAGAGTATTTCGATTCAGAATTAAAACAAAAAAGGCTGTCTCATTTGAGACAGCCTTTTTTATTCTAGGTAAAAGTAACTATGAATTTTTAGTCTTCCAGACCTTTAAGATCATCTGCTTGTTGAACCCATTCGTCCCGTTTGATTCTACCAGGAAAGAATTGGATGGCATCAGTTATAAGCTGAATTAGATCGTCATCGAATTCGCTGATTTGTTCAAAAGTAAAAATACCTACAGTGTTTAATTTCTGTTCGATAAAAGGTCCAATTCCGTTTATAGCTTTTAAGTCATCTTTGCTTTCAGGAGCTGCCTTCGGAATCTGTTTACCAATAATTTTTTCTAAGCGTTGTCTCGCAGTCATTGCAATCTCATCTGGATTGGAAAAATCAACATCCTCTTCTTCTTCGAATTCTTCATTGAAAACATCATTCACAACAATTTCCTCATCTTTGTCGAATAAGTCGTTGATTTGTTTTTTTAGAGTCGTGTTTTCCGCTTGCAACCTTTCCAGCTTTAAGTTGATGTAACGCAATTCTGTATCGTTGCTAGGTTGTCCTGTATTGATTTTTGTAGTGCTAGAGTTGAGTTTAGAAAGTTCCGTTTTTAAACTAGAATTTTCACTCTCTAGGCTTGTCAATTTTGCCTCAATAGATGCCAATCTTAAATCAGTGCTGTTGTCATAAACAGGATCTGTATTCGGAGCAAGTTGTACTGGATCATAAGTAAACTCTTCTGTTACTTCTTCCACAAGCTCTTCCTCAATCGGTGCATCAACATACATCGGTTCATCTGGAATAGTTGTTTTCATTAAATCCAACTCTCCTTCCAAAAGAGCAATTTGGTTGATGTATTGTTGCGTTTCGTTGTTTGCTTTTTGAGTTTGTTCTCTTTCAAAAAATAAATCTTTGTTGAGTTGGTTTTTTTCCTGCTCATATAAAGAGAAAGATTCTTTGTACGATTTATTTTTAGCTTCTAATTTTTTGAGTTCAACTTCGCGTTGTTCGAAATTTTGTCTTAATGTACCATGCTCAATACTCAAAGTGCTTAACTCAGAAGTTTTAGACTTTAATGCTGTTCTGGCTTTTTTTAACTTATTAGAAAGAGAACGTCTTCCAAAAATTAAACCGATAAGGAAAGCGCCAAAAAGAAACGCTAGAACTGTTATACTGTCCGTATGATCTAGTTGTGTGAAGAGTTGTGTTATAAATTCCATGATCAAAATATTAAAAGGTGTGTTTCTGTTTTATTTAAGTACTGGTCAAATTTTTTGGACAGTTACTTATCTTTTACTTCAAAAGTAACGGGCTCTAAAAGGACCTTGCCATCATAAGTAGCATGTTTGGTTAAGATTCTTTTCTCAGGAATTCCGTTTCTGATTAGCTGCGCTCTGATTTTAATTGCTCTTGCGTCTGCGATGTTCTTACCATACTCTGGTGTCATATCTTTTTCGGTCGCTCGCATATGACCCGTAATCTCCAAATTGGTTTTAGGGTTATCTTTTAAAAAGGATGCAGTTTCAATCAGGAAATCCATATTATTGTTGGTAAGGGATTTGGGCACGATCGAACCATATTCAAATTTGAACTGCTCGTATTCACTGAGCAACATACTGTCGTTATAAACCAAAGATAAGGTATGTGGAATTTCGTTTGCAGCCTGAATACTCATGATTTCGTCAGAGCAATTTTGCTTAATTTTACAAACGTAGTAGTACCTTGCACCAACGGAGTACAAAGTGAAAAAAAGGAATCCGAAAAAGAGAGATCTCATTTGCCTGTCTTTAAATTTTAAAATTCTTACTCCTGAACACAATGATGATTTCAATTGGTTTTCAGGAATATCCTAAAAGAAAATAGCGAAGGAACTTGTAAATGATAAATTGAAACAAAAGTGAGAAATGTTTTTTCTTTAATCGAGGCAAAAACCGCAAAATATAGCCTTAGCTACGTTGAGTATTTTTAACGACGAAGAAAGGAAAAAGAAACCTCAAACTGTTCTAAGTTATTGCTTTCACGTTCCTAAATGCTATTAATAAATTTTTTTTGGTGAATTTCAAATTTATTGTACAGCACAAAATAAACAAGAAAAGTAGGGGTGAAGTTTGATTGATAATTTCAAAATAACTTATACCACCTATGCAAATATAAGAAATTGCAATGATATATAGTTTTATAGTCGGTTTCAAAATGTGAGGGATAGCATAAAATGCAACTCCTTGGGCTGTAAAATTAAAGATTTTATAGCAGTCTACAAATTTAAGAATGGATTTAAATAACCCTTTTATTTTAGCATACAGTTCTTCTAATTAACGGTATTAAACTAGAAGAGAGTGGAAAAAGGGTTTCTCTGAAAAAAGGATGTTTTGTAAGTTTAAACAAATATTTGACAATGGATTGGAAGTCTACCATAAAAGGATTTAAAGATTATTTGCAGCTGGAGCGGTCATTGTCGATCAATTCTGTGGATGCGTATTGGAGGGATATTCAAAAGCTATCTGAATTTGTTGAAATGCAAGGGCTCAACATTGGTCCAACCAAAATGACCCTTTCCATCTTACAAGATTTTATTTTATGGCTAAATAAACTAGGGATTGGAGCAAGATCCCAGGCTAGAATAATTTCGGGTATCAAAGCATTTTATAAATACCTTTTAGTTGAAGACATTATGGAAACCGATCCAACAGAATTGCTGGAAGGGCCCCGATTAAGCCGTAAAATTCCTGAAGTTTTGAGTTATGAGGAGATTCGCAAAATGTTGGCGTCAATAGACTTAAGTGAAGACCATGGCACTCGAAATCGTGCGATGCTGGAAACCTTGTATGCTTGTGGGTTGCGAGTAAGTGAATTGATTGGACTTAAACTTTCGAATATATACCGTGACATTGGATTTATAAAGGTATTGGGTAAGAATGATAAAGAACGAATCGTCCCGATTGGGGAACAAGCCCTAAAGCACATTGATTTATATATTAACGGTGTCCGTCGTCCTCAAAACAACATTGATAAGGACCATGAAAATATCCTTTTTCTCAACCGTCGTGGAAAATCATTGTCTCGGGTTATGGTTTTTATGATTGTAAAAGAAGCCGCTAAAAACGCTGGAATTATTAAGCCAGTCAGTCCACATACTTTTCGCCATTCTTTTGCTACCCATTTGGTGGAAGGAGGAGCAGATTTGAAAGCGGTTCAAGATATGCTCGGACATGAATCGATCACAACGACCGAAATATACACCCATTTGGATACGGATTATTTGAAAGAGACTATACTAAGTTTTCACCCAAGAAGTTGATTTGTTTATGCGAACCAACCTTAAGGCCTAATTCTTTCTCTTTATATAAGTTTTATATAAGTATTGTGAAACAGAAACAAACCTGCCAACTGGATCAAGTTAAAAAAAATGCGCAAATTTGTGCCTTCGGAAATAAATGCCGTAAATATTGAATAGATCCAATTTTAACTTTCCATATTTAAAACTACTGCTCTGCGCAATTGTGTATTGTAGCCTCTTTTCTTGTGCTAAAATAATCCCACCGACAGGCGGAGATAAAGACACCGATGCTCCAGTAATGGATACGCTTGCGAGTTCACCAAATTTTCAAACGAATTATCGGCCAAGAGAAATCGAATTTGTATTTGATGAATGGCTGCAATTGAAAGATGTCATTGATGAAGTAGTCGTTTCACCACCATTAGTCAGCAATCTTTTACCAAGAGTTTACCTCAAAAAGAAATCTGTTTTTTTTGAATTTCCAGAGGATGAGGTACTGCGCGAGAATGCAACTTATGTAATCAATTTTGGCGATGCCGTTAGGGATTTGAATGAAGGAAATATAGTATCCGATTTGCGGTATGTATTTTCAACAGGACAATTTATTGATTCTTTGGAAGTCCGTGGAAAAATCATCGATGCCCTAACTGGTGAACCGGCAAAAGAGGTAAGCGTATTTTTATATGATAACTTGTCGGATACGGTTCCTCGTACTCAAAAACCATTTTACCTTTCCAAAACAGACGAAAGAGGAATATTTCAAATTCGAAACATTAAACCCGATACTTTTCAGGTCTTCGCAACAGTAGATGAAGGGACTAAAAATATTTTTGATCCAAGTGATTTAAAACTGGCTTTCCTCGATAGTTTTATTGTTGTAGATGCCTCAAAAAAAGTGGATATTTCGTTGCGATTATTTGAACGTGCGCCACGGTTGTTTTTTCCTGATGATGAACAAGAAAGGTTTGGCTGGGTAAAATTGGTATTTAACCAAACACCTCCCCAAGGATTGGAAGTGCGTGCAATTGATAATCTTCCTTTATTTTTTACCGAAATTGAAAAGGATACGGTTCACCTATGGTACGATAAGAATACAGATGGAAGATTCAATGTTTTTGTTGGCGGTATCGATAGTTTATTTGATGATACCTTGAGTATAAAAAACCAATCCAGAGCAGAGTTTATGGAGGTGGCAAAGCTTAGATCAAATACAGTCAGAGGAAAGCCACAATCTTTAAAACCAAGACAAGCTTTGGAAATCGAATTTAATCATCCAGTCCAAACTATTGATACTTCAAAAATCACTCTTTTGGAAGATACCTTGAAGATTGAAGTACAAGCAAGCATTACTATTGACAGTACTTTTAAACGAAAAATAATTATTGACTATCCTTGGAAAGCGGGGACTCCCTATCAGTTTTTGGTAGATAGCCTTGCGATTACAGACATGTTCGGACTGTCTTCCGATCCTATATTCTTAAATTTAACGCCTTATTCTTTAGATGATTTTGGAGATTTGGATGTTAAGATTTCTGAAATGCCTATTGATACGGGTTATGTTATTCAACTGTTTTTTAAAAAACAGCAAATTGAAGAATTTTACTCAAAAGGAGATTCTGTTTTTGAATTTAAAAAGAATGGGATCGATCTTGGAAGCTATTCTTTAAGGATAGTAGAAGACCTTAATGGAAATAAAAAATGGGATTCAGGAGACTTTGATTTAAAACGACAGGCAGAGTATATTTACGAAAAACAAATTGATGAAATTCGATCTGGTTGGGAAGTGCAAACCAGATTTACGATTGCTGATTTAAGGAGGCAACGGACTACCAGCAGTAAAAAAGGGAATCCAGAAATAGGAGATAACGAAATAGAAGGTCAGAGACCAAGTGGCAAAAGACCTGGAGGAGATTAAAATCCGTACTTGAAGAAGCTTTTCTTATTTTTGTAGCGTGTTTATTTTTTTTGATTACAAGCAAACCATTTTCTAAAGTATTTGCATGAAATTACGTGGAGAAAATCTGGTGAAAATTTACGGACAGCGAAAAGTCGTCCGTAGCGTTAGTATTGAGGTAAATCAAGGAGAGATTGTTGGATTGTTAGGTCCAAACGGAGCAGGAAAAACCACTACTTTTTATATGGTTGTAGGTTTTATTCAGCCGAATGAAGGAGAGGTGTTTTTAGAAAGTGAAAACATTACGGACCTTCCAATGTACAAAAGAGCTCAAAATGGAATAGGCTATTTGCCACAAGAGCCCTCTGTTTTTAGGAAATTGAGTGTCGAGGACAATTTGAAAGCAGTCCTTGAAATGACTAAACTTTCAAAGGCAGAACAGAAAATAAAGTTGGAAAGCTTGATTGACGAATTCAATTTGCATAAGGTCCGCAAAAGCAAAGGAGACACGCTTTCTGGAGGAGAAAGAAGAAGAACAGAAATAGCAAGAGCTTTGGCGACATCACCTAAATTTATCCTACTAGATGAGCCCTTTGCAGGGATAGATCCTATTGCTGTAGAAGACATTCAATATATTGTTGCAAAACTCAAAACCAAAAATATAGGAATCCTCATAACGGATCACAATGTTCAGGAAACTTTGTCCATCACAGACCGAGCTTATTTGATGTTTGAAGGCAGTATTCTTAAAGCAGGGACAGCAGAGGAATTGGCTGCAGATCCAATGGTCAGAAAAGTATATCTGGGAAAAAGTTTCGAGTTGCGCAGAAAAGTAATTGACTTTGATGCCCGTGCAGCGGAAGCCAAAGCGGATGCTGATGCTGAAGAAGAATAAGATTTCACTTTTTTAAATAAAAAAACTTGACAAGAGTTGTTTTCATATTTGTTTTACTTTTTAGTCTGGCTTGTGAAGACCCGCCACTAGAACTGAATAAGATAGAAAAACGGGAGGTAGACACGATGGTCAATCACCAAATCAAAATATTGCGACCGCAATTGGACAGTATCTGTGATAATCGTCGAAGTACTTTAGTGAAAAATGCAGTCGATTCAATTATGAAAAAAAGGATGAATGAAATTGAGCTTTTAACTGGCAAAAAACAATGACACAAAACTTTTATTCCATATTCTTTTTAGGAGTCTTGTTATTAGCACTTGATTGCCAACCAGATGAAGAAAGGCTTAAAGCAATTGAGAAACTGAAAACAGAGCAAGCAGCAGCACAAGTCAAAATATTTGGGGACAAACGAATGGCAACCTGCTATAGATTGGCCATTGAACGAGCCGGAGAAATTGTAGATTCTATTTTGATTGCGAATGCGACTTCCATCTCTTTGGTGGATACCATAGACAAGCCAAACAAGCCGAGTCGGCCGACTGCTCCACCAGCAAAAGTAATGAACGATACCCAAGCGATTGCGCCACTTGTAAACGAAGAAATTGACTTGGAAAGGGAATATGAAATTCCTGTGCCGACCACACAATCACCCATTAATGAAGTTCCACCAATTGCAAATGAGAAAATTGAACCTAAAATAACAAGTCCAAAAACCCAACAAGGAACTAAGATCAACAACTAAGTATTTAATTCAGCCCGCCAACAACCCTGCTATAAAACTTTTGCAGATTAGAATTCAATTTTGTTATCGATTTATTTGCACTGATTGACATAGATTTTTTAGGAGAGAAAAGCTTAGAAAGCATGGTGGCAAAGTCATTCCTTTTGACGTAGTAAGGGAACGGTTTTTCCAAATCTTCATTTTGTGAATTAGCTACTATGAATGCCTCAATACCAGCAGATTTTGAAGGATCTGTAGTTCCATTTCGCAATAAAAAATAATCAGGAGTTTCTAGCTTCAACTCAGCATCCACATAAAGTTCTTTATGTAAGAAAATACCTTGTTTTACCCCTTTTTTGAGAGAAACGCTAGAAGTATCATTTATAAAAAGATAGTTTGAGAATGAATAATGTTCTGCAAAAGCTTCCATTATTTCTTTCCTGTAGTTATCACGTTCTCTAATAGTGTTGTCCAAAAGTTTTTTGGTCCGTCTTTTATCTCCTGCATCAATGGTTTTGTCGGATAAAATCTTTTTTAATGCTTCAATTTTCTTTGTTTTACTGGGTAAACGGACGATAAGAGTACCATCTTTTAAGCTTTTGATGGCTGTAATAGATTTTTGTACTGTTGGATCAAGAGCAAGCTGCGCCTTCATAGAAGGCAGAAGAAACAATAGAACAAATAAAATCGTTAAACTACTCTTGGTATTTCTTGAAGACATCCTGTTAATATTTAGTTAAAACATTATATGAAATTCAAATTCGACCACTCATTAAATACAGTTTTTACGAAAAAAAATCGAAATTTGTGGTCGATTTAATAACAACAACAAATAAACCTTTCGATTTAGAAAGTATTGGCTTAAATCTAACGACCTTAGAAGGACGTTTTGAAAAAACCATTTTTACTAAAAAAATCGAAAATTTGTTCTTTTGTCATAATTAAACAATTGCTTAGATCTTGAGTGTTATGAGATTCAGAACGGGAAAAGCAACGAAAAGCAAAAAATAAAAATAAAACAAATTTATGCAACAATCTATTGATATTGAAGCACTAAATCAACAAATCTATGCGGAGAGCGCTTTCGTAGAAAAATTGAACGAAGAAACCTCCCGTGTAATTGTCGGCCAAAAGCATATGATTGAAAGATTAATGCTTGGTTTGTTGGCAAGTGGACATGTCCTCTTAGAAGGTTTACCTGGATTAGCAAAGACCTTAGCCATTAAAACGCTAGGTTCAGCCATCGACGCCAAATACAGTCGAATCCAGTTTACACCAGATCTCCTACCAGCAGATATTATCGGGACAATGATTTATAATCCCAATAAAAATGAATTTACTGTTCGGAAAGGACCAGTATTCGCAAATTTTGTCTTAGCGGATGAGATCAATAGAGCTCCTGCAAAAGTACAATCTGCCTTGCTAGAAGCCATGCAAGAAAGACAGGTGACCATCGGAAATGACACTTTCAAGTTGGAAGAACCTTTTCTAGTATTGGCAACACAAAATCCAATTGAACAGGAAGGAACCTATCCTTTACCGGAAGCACAGGTTGACCGTTTTATGCTCAAGGTTAAAATTGACTATCCTGGAAAAGAAGAGGAAAGAGAAATCATCCGAAGAAATCTTTCTGGAGCTGTAACGCAAAAAATCTCTGCAGTAGTTGATACCGAGACGATTTTGAAAGCAAGAAAAACAGTGCGGAAAGTCTACATGGATGAAAAGATTGAACAGTATATTTTAGACATCGTTTTTGCGACTAGAAATCCAAAAGATTACGGTTTGAACGATTTAGAATTACTCATCAATTATGGTGGATCTCCTAGAGCTAGTATCAACTTGTCTATTGCTTCCAAAGCATATGCATTTTTACAAAGAAGAGGATATGTAATACCAGAAGATGTCAGATCCATTTGCCATGATGTATTGCGTCATCGGATTGGATTGTCTTACGAGGCAGAAGCTGAAAATATAACTCAAGAAGATATTATCAATAAAATACTCAATGCGGTAGAGGTGCCTTAATCTTAGGTTTTCAATTCAATTATGATCAGAGCTTTTTTATTACTTCTCTTATTTTCAATTGGCTTTTCTTTGTTTGGTCAACAAACAGCAAGAGAACGGTATGTCTATACGCTTTTTGAAAAGCCAGGTAAGGTAAAATGGGTCAAGCACTTTAAAGGAAGAATTGATGACATCAATGACATCGCCGTTACATTGGCCTATGATGGAAAAAATTGCCGTGGTCAAATGGTGTATTTAAGAAGCCGAGAACAATTTAGATTAGAAGGGACGCTTAAAAATGACTACCTAAAATTACAAGAGATCGATCATGAAGAAGCGGTATCTGGTTATTTAGTTGGACAGTTTGCAGAAGAACAAATTTTGGCTTCTTGGAGCAATCACAATTATTCTATCGGTGGTGACGTACGACTAAAGAAATTAACAAACGATGCAGATTTTCCTTCTCATTGTGGAGACAATAAATGGATGACCCGTTACAAAGGGAAGTTGGTAAATGAAGAATTGGAATTGGTTCTTTTGAAGGACAGTGAATTTGAATTGCGTGGGGTAGCTTTTTTCAAAAAAGAAAATGCTTCTTATATCGTAAAAGGGGAAATTGATGAAAGACAAAATATTAACCTGAAAGTTATAGACGAACACGATTTGCCAAAAGGAACCATACAAGGCACGATCAAAGCGTCTGATGGATTCCGAGCAGCATTTATTAACGCGAATGATAAAAAGGTTTTTACCAATTTTAAAAAACAAGAATCATATTCAATTGGTTGCATGGCATTCGCGGATTACCTAAGCAGTTTCGATATTATTTATCCCAAAACAAAAAGCCAAAAATTCAATGAATGGATAGAGAATGTTTCTCGGGAATGGGTGAACAATTGTCAAGAATATTCCAATGATGTTAGGAAGTCTAATAATTCATTAGCACCACCATTGAGGGCCGCTTTGCGAGCAAACGCATGGTACGATGCGGGATTTGCGTCTGATAAAATTTTTAGTGGGATGTTGATTTTTAGCAACACTTGGACGGTAGGGATGAAAGGTAAAAATGTGAATTTTGATTTGGAAAAAGGCGAAGAAATAAAATTTGAAAACGTATTTAAAAAAGATTTCGATCACAATAAATACGTGAAGAATTACATGAACAGTCTGACCCATCAATACGAGAAATACAATAATTTCAAATATAGGAAATGGCTGTCACGCCAGGATTTTCCTTATTTCAATATATCGCCGGAAGGCATTGTCTTTAGCACTGAATACAGTATGATTTTCGGTAGACAACAAGTGACCATACCCTATGCAGACTTGAAAGCTTTTCTGAAAAAGAAAAGCCCTGTCTGGAGTTTGGTGAAGTGATTATTATGGATACAGCTGAATTATTAAAGAAGGTTAGAAAGATAGAAATCAAGACCAAGGGCTTGAGTAAGCATATCTTTTCAGGAGAATACCACTCGGCATTCAAGGGACGTGGTATGTCCTTCAGCGAAGTTCGTAATTATCAATATGGAGATGACGTTCGAAACATTGACTGGAATGTAACGGCGAGAACAGGAGAAGCACATATCAAGATATTTGAAGAAGAAAGAGAACTAACCGTTATGCTTTTGATCGATGTGAGTCGGTCTTCTTACTTCGGTACAGCCGAGCAAATGAAAAACGAGATCTTAACAGAGATTTGTGCCGTGCTCGCTTTTTCAGCCATCAATAATAACGATAAAGTTGGTGTCATTTTCTTTTCTGATAAAGTTGAAAAATACATTCCACCGAAAAAAGGAAGGCAACACACTTTGCGAATTATCCGAGAGTTACTCAATTTTGAGCCAACTGGAAAAGGAACCAATATTGGTGTTGCTTTAGAATATTTTACCAACATCACGAAAAAACGAAGCATTACTTTTTTACTCTCAGATTTTCTTACCACCGGTTATGAAAATTCCTTGCGGATAGCCGCTAGAAAACACGATATTATTGGTATTCATTTATATGATGAAAGAGAAAAAGAACTGCCCAATATAGGATTGATTCACGCAATGGATTCAGAAACAGGAGAGATGCATTGGGTGGATACCTCAGTAGCAAAAATCAGAAACGATTATGCCAAAAGGTTCAAGGACAATTTGAATTATTTCAAAAATATTTTTGTAAAAAGTGGAACAGACGTAGTCAGTATTCAAACAGATGAATCATACGTGAATGCACTTTTGAAGTTTTTTAAAAACAGGTCTAAATAAATGAATGAGTGATCCCGAAGGGTGAATGTACCAAAGTACATTCAAACGAATGAACGCGAAGCGACTTTACAGTGTAAGCTCCGGCGAAGGGAACCTCGAAGAGGGTGAGAAAGCTACACCTTTGCTGCAGAAAATTTTTAAAGAAATGAAACCACAGTTTTTTTTAACCATATTCATTCTACTAATCGCGCTAGTTGATTCTATCGCTCAACCACAAGTTGAAGCCCAGATCGACCGCAATAGAATGTTGATTGGTGATCAAATCAAACTGCTGGTGAGAATATCCAATTACGAAGGCTTTTCGTATGATTACCCGAACTATGATGTGATCAATAAAGAGGGAGTAGAAGTGGTTAAAATTTCGAAACCAGATAGCATTGTGCTTTCTAATGGTCTTCAGGTAATCGATCAAGAACTTTTTGTAACCTCCTTTGATTCAGGATCGCACTGGATTCAACCAATCAATTTTTCTTTTACAAACGCAACCAATAATATAGTCAGAACAACGAATAGAATTCCTTTTGAAGTAGGCAATGTACAAGTCGTAGATTCTATGGGACTCGCACCAATAAAAACGATCCTGCTAGAAGAAGCAAGTTTTTGGGATAAATACAAGACTGTGATTTTGGCCTTAGGAGTTTTACTTTTAGTTGGGCTTTTGATTTTTGGAATGCGATTCTTCAAATTTACAAAAGAAAAGCTTGCAGTGAAAAAACCTATTATTCCTGCACATGAGTTGGCATTACAAAAACTATCGGCATTAAAAGAAAAGAAATTGTGGCAACAAGGAAATGTGAAAGAATACCAAAGTGAGTTGACTTATATTGTTCGGGAATACTTGGAAGGAAGATACAATGTACAAGCTTTGGAATCGACCACAAGTCAGATCAATCATCAGTTGAAAGCAATGAGTTTTTCAGATGAAATCAAAAGCCAACTTTCTGAAATGTTGAATCTGGCAGACATGGTGAAATTTGCGAAGGCCGAGCCTCCCGTTGAGTACCATGAAAAGCTGATGGGTTATGCAGAAAATTTTGTTGTGAAAACAAAACCTGTAATTGTAGAAAAAGAAGAAGTTTCTAATTAAGAAGTTTGTTCAATAATATAAAAAAATAGTTTAGTGTTTGGATCATTAGAATTTGTCAATAAAGCATTTTTTCTTCTGTTGCTGTTGCTTCCGTTGATTGGCTTTTTGTACTATTGGAGGCGCAAGGATCGCTTTCTGAATATTCGTATGTCCAATCTAAAAGGAATCGAAAAATCAAAGTCACTCCGTGCGACCTTACGCCCTTATTTACCAGTATTGCGAGCACTGTCTTTTATTTTTTTCGTAATCGCTTTGGCTCGACCACAGGAAGTGTTGAAAGAAGAAGAAATCAACGCGGAAGGAATCGATATTTGTTTGGTTATGGATTTGTCAAGTTCCATGCTTGCGCAAGATTTTAAACCGGACCGACTTCAGGTCAGCAAGCAAGTAGCGACAGATTTTGTTTCTAAAAGAGAACACGATAGAATAGGTATGGCTGTTTTCGCAGGAGAAGCATTTACCCAATGCCCTTTGACAACCGATCATCGAGTGCTGAAAGAATTTTTAGGAAATCTCGAATGTGGAATGCTAAAAGACGGGACGGCGATTGGAGATGGATTGGCAACGGCTGTAAACCGTATCAAAGAAAGCGAAACAAAAAGCAAAGTGGTCATTTTGTTGACAGATGGGGACAACAACGCAGGTTATATCAAGCCAATGACTGCAGCAGAAATCGCAAGGGAATTTGATGTGAAGGTATATACGATTGGAGTTGGAAGTAGGGGACAAGCATTGGCTCCGGTCAGTCGTCGAAGTGATGGACAATATATTTTTGGATTGGCGAAAGTGCAAATTGATGAAGAGCTTTTAAAAGAAATTTCGAAGATAACAGGTGGTAAATATTACAGAGCAACTTCTGCTGAAAAGCTTCAACAAATATATGATGAAATCAATCAGCTGGAAAAAACGAAAATAGAAGTAACCACTTTAAAACGTTACAACGAAGAATACCATCGTTTTGCGTTTTGGGGAATTTTGTTTTTTCTCCTAGAAGCTTTACTTCGGTTTACAGTATTTAAAACTATACCTTAAAAAAAACACAGTGTTTCGATTTGAACATCCCGAATATCTTTATGTTTTAATTGCAGTACCCATTCTGCTCTTGCTTTTTATATGGATGTGGTCTTCTAAAAAACGCTTGTTGAATCAATTTGGAAATAGTGAATTGGTCAAAAGATTGATTCCCGATTTATCCAAATACAAGCATTGGGTAAAACTCACTATGATGCTTTTGGCTTTGACTTTTTTGATAGTGGGTTGGGCGAATCCACAATGGGGCGCAAAGCGAGAAAAGGTGAAACAAAAAAGTGCAGATATCTTTATATCACTGGATATTTCCCGGAGTATGCTGGCAC
>CALIAG010000506.1 GCA_938041325.1 uncultured Saprospiraceae bacterium
TACGGCGCTAAAATTCTTGATATGAACTAGGCTACAAAGGTGTCGCTCCTCTGGAGCTTTTATTCTATAATCAAATGACTTTAAAATCATTTTAGTTGAAAACTAACTCCAGAGGAGTGGCACCTTTGTAGCACCAAATAATTTCCGTTTTTTAAGCGCCGTAGGTGCGAAACCTTTTTAAATTCAATTATGGCCCTACAAAGGTAACATTTTGGCAATTAGTAGTTTCATGAAATTATTTCATTTTTTTCCTTTGAACATTTTATTATGAAACAATTCAAGTGGCTTTGCTGTTTTAAAAATGAATCAATATATACTTATTAAAAACTAGAAATAGGATGGAATAAGTTCAATAAAAATTTTTGTAGGTTCTTTTATATCTTTGCACAAAATTAAAAATCAAAAAATTTAAAACACATGGCATTTAAACTTCCGAAGTTACCGTACGAATACGATGCATTGCAACCGCATTTTGACAAACGTACAATGAAAATTCACCACACTAAGCATCACAATGGTTACACCAACAAATTGAATGCTGCTATTGAAGGAACACCATTGGCAAAAAAATCTATTGAAGATATTTTGAAGAATGCTTCTAAACATGGTGCAGGAGTAAGAAATAATGGTGGAGGGTTTTACAACCACTCTTTGTTTTGGAAAACACTTTCTCCAAAAGGTGGAGGAGCTCCAAAAGCGACATCTAAATTAGGCAAAGCAATGGCTAAAGCTTTTGGTACGCACGAAAAATTTCAAGCACAATTTGCTACAGCTGCTGGAACTAGATTTGGGTCTGGTTGGGCATGGCTTTGTGTGAATAAACGAGGTGGTTTGTTTATCACTTCTACGCCAAATCAAGATAATCCATTGATGGATTGTGCGGAGAAAAAAGGTACACCAATCTTAGGACTTGATGTATGGGAACATGCATATTATTTAAAATATCAAAACAGAAGACCAGATTACGTACAAGCTTTTTTCAATGTAGTGAACTGGGATCAGGTAAGCAAGCTTTATAATAAAGCAGCGAAATAAGGATGTTTTAGGTTAAAAATCATTGATTTTAACACTGATTATACCCTTTTAGACGACAAAAAGGTCTTTGATTATATATCAAAGACCTTTTTTCATTAAATTTAATCTCTATTAATACACACTTCTTCCTAAGGCTTACACGTTAAATATCGTAATTGACAGATCAAAATGATTTTTTGGAATCATTTATGATATATAATTCTAATATCAACGAATTGGGGTTAAACTATTGGACTAGATCCTCAATTCATAACATGAACATTTAAAACATTTATCCCATGATCATTTTAGCAGTACTACTACTGATTGTTGGTCTATTCAGTTATGACTTTTTACAAGAAGCATAACATTACGACCGGTTAAATAAAAACGGGACTTTCTTTGCAGAAGGTCCCGTTTTTATTTTTCAGAAAAGTAAGCTTATGATTTACTTCATAGCTACAGGCTGTACAGCGCCGTACATTTTTTCGACCTCTTCTAAGGAAAAAATTCCTATCAAACCAGTTTGGAAAACATATTCGCTATCTCCTTGAATTCTGATGTGGCAAAATCCATAATTGTATTGCGCAGAATCCAATGCCATTTCATAAATAAAACCGGTGTCATCTTCTTTTACAAACTTAGAAAAGTAAGGATTGTTTTCTACATCTCGTTTTTGATTCATCTTCACTTTTTTCACATCTACAGTTGATGCTTCTGAAGAAAAAACTTGAACGTAAAAATCATTTCCGCTCTTTATGCTGACATCTTTTACTCCAACAAAATCCATGGTTTTAATATCTGCACTATCTGGTGCCATGATTGTAATTGGAATACCATAGGACAACAAATCCAATGGTTTCAAATTCGTTTTAGGCTCAGAAGAACAAGCTGATATAAAAAGAATAAGAAGGGTAAAAATCGTGAATTTATTAAGCATTTTAATTTTTGATTTATCTCTGTTTAAGCTGGTGAACTTGGCTAAATACTTCTAAAACATTTCCTCTGCCAAAAATACTAGTTTTATTTACATTTAAACGTTTTTCTTTTGTTCCTAAAAGTTAATTAAACGTGAAATTCAAGGTAGATGCAAGCAAATTTGGAGATTTTGTGCTTAATAAGCAGATAATCTACCACTATCCTTGCCTTTCTTTGATTAATTTTATACTTGACTATCAAAATAATTGCTCGGATGACATTAATTGAAGTTTGTTCCAATTCTTTGCAATCTGCAATCAATGCAGAAAAAGGTGGCGCTCATAGAATTGAATTGTGTGAAAATTTAGAAGCGGGTGGAATTACGCCAAGCCCTGCCACTATTCTAATGGCCAAGGAAAAACTCCGTATTCCTGTCTTCGTGTTGATTCGTCCAAGAGGTGGAAACTTCGTTTATGATGATTTAGACTTTGAAAGAATGAAAAGGAATATTGCCTTTTGCAAATCGGCGGGTGTAGATGGCGTAGTGATCGGAGTTTTGAATGAGGATGGAACTATTGATATTGAGCGTAATTCCGAGTTGGTACAAGCTGCAAAACCAATGCAATGTACTTTTCATCGGGCATTTGACCGTTGTGAAAACCCCAAACTGGCATTGGAACAAATCATCGAAATGGGCTTTGACAGAATCCTCACTTCAGGTCAAGCGGACTCTGCTGAAAATGGTGCTGTTCTTTTAAGGGAGCTCGTCTCTCTTGCCGATTCAAGAATCCAAATCATGCCGGGTGCAGGAGTAAATTCTAAAAATATTTCTGCAATTTTAAAAGCAACGAATGCAAACGAAATTCACTTTTCAGCAAAACAAAAGAAAGGCGACAATGATGGCTATTTCGAAACCAATGAATTGGAAGTGAGGCGTTGCGCAGAGCAAGTGAGATAAATTATCTAGCCTTTTTAATCAAACGATCTTGCGTACAAGTGTAATAAAAATCGTGAGACAACAATAGCGACGGTCCCATGTAATGACGAAGTGGATTTAACTTCAAATGTTGCAGTGCTTGAATTTCTAGATCTTCTGATAGGAATTTATAAAAGGTTCTGCTAATTTTAAAAAAGCGATCAATTTCATATGGACCTGGAATATTCACTGATCCCAATTGCTCCATCATATCTCTGAATTCTGAATAATAAAAAATGCTGTACTTCTCTGGATAATGAAAAGTCAGGTACATGGAAATAATGTGATTGTGGTCATGAAAATGATTGTTCTCAATAGAAGTGCGATTTGCTTTTTTATAATCTTTCAGCAATTCATCCAATCCGAAAGTGAATCTTGAAACACGTCCTTCAATATCTTTGTCTTCATTAAACAAATCTTTGAACATTCTGCGGACGAACTCCGTATCCAGTTTGATCAATTTCAACATCATTTCCTTTGGATAGAAATTCTGTCCTGTCCACATTCTTTTAGAAACAGAGTTTTGGAGACTTTGATCATACATCTCTGCAAAATCAGGTGCATCAATATCCCAATTGTTTTGAAAATTTCTCAGACTTTCCCATTTGTATTCTTCGTCATATTCCGTGGTCTTTTCCAAGAAAGACTTGTACAAAGAGATATAATGTTTGAGTTTATTCAGTTGCATATGTAGATCAAATTTGAACTGCAAATGTAAGAGAAAATGAATTGTAAATTGTCGTTTTCTGATGGACTAT
>CALIAG010000507.1 GCA_938041325.1 uncultured Saprospiraceae bacterium
GATATCAGTGCATTGAAGAGTGGGATTTATTTTGTAAAAATAATGAACGAAGACCACTTTTATACGAAGAAGATTACTGTTAAGTAATTTTTTTATAAAAGATAAAAAGCCAGACTCAGTGTTTTGAGTCTGGCTTTTTTGTTGGTTTAAAAGAGCGTATTGTATTAGAATTGAGACATTAATCTGTTTTCTATTCTCTTTTAATTCAATTCGTTTAAAAGATTTTCGAAAAGAGGGACCTTTGTTTCAAGCTTTGGATGTTCTTAGGACTGCTAGACTAAAAGACTAAAAGATTTTTAGACTTCTAGATTTTTAGACTAAAAGACTTCTAGATTTCTAGACTTCTAGACTTCTAGACTGAAAATATTAACGTCTAACAGTCTAACGTCTAAACGTCTAAACATCTAACATCTAAAACCCCATTATGGTAAGATCTGCAATAGACTATTATTTAAAATCTTTTGAAGGATTATCTAAAGATATTTGGTTGTTGTCATTGATGACATTGATCAATCGTTGTGGGACGATCGTGATTGTCTTCATGACGATTTACTTGACTTCTGAACTTGGCTTCACCAAAATTCAGGCGGGCTTAACAGTGAGCTGTTATGGCTTGGGCTCTTTAGCAGGAGCTAAATTAGGTGGTTGGTTAACAGACAACATCGGCTATTTTAAAACCATGTTTTGGTCCTTGTTTCTGAGCGGGATACTTTTCTTTGTCTTAATGCTCATGAATGAGTTTTATTCCTTTTGCAGTATGGTTTTTTTGGTAAGTATGATAGGAGATTCCTTTAGGCCGGCAAGTATGGCTTCCGTGAGTTCCTATAGCGCACCAGAAAATAGAAACCGTTCTTTGTCATTGATTCGAATGGCGATCAATCTTGGTTTTTCACTAGGGACAGGAGCTGCTGGTTTTTTGGTGGCAGGTTTTGGTTTTGAATGGTTGTTTATCATTGATGGCGGGACCTGTATTTTAGCAGCTATCTTTCTGAAAATCTTTCTTACAGAAAAACCAGATCAAGGGAATGCAGCTACTGATGTGCAAGCGACTGGGAGCTCTGATTCACCATACAAAGATCGGCTGTTTTTACTATTTGTCGTTTTGATGTTTATAATGGCAGTAGCATTTATGCAATTGTTTTCAACAATCCCGTATTACTTGAAAGAGTCGTTTTCGTTTACAGAAGATCAGATTGGTTGGTTGTTTATGTTGAATGGTTTGATCATCGTTGTTTTAGAAATGCCAATCGTCTATTGGATTCAGGAAAAATTCAATACCTTAAATGCGATTGTAATTGGAATTGCATTGCTCAGTATAGGCTTTTTTGTGTTCAATTTTGGAGGAAGCTTTATGTTGATTACCATACTCTCTTTTATAGCTTTGAGTATTGGAGAAGTAATTAGTTTTCCTTTTACAAATGCATTTGCGTTGAGCAGGTCAGTCGAAGGGAAGCGTGGTGAATATATGGGAGCTTATTCTCTTGCTTTTTCAGGCGCACATATATTGTCGCCGACCCTCGGTTTTTGGGTTGCGGAACATTTTAGTTTTTTGACCTTATGGAATTTAATGGGAATATTGTGTTTGGTTTCTTCAGTAGGTTTTATCTTATTGAGAAGTAAAGTAAGTGTAGAAAAAGAAGAGCAATTGCAGATGAAGAATGAATTTATTTAAAATATGATTTTGATAGAAAATCACTGGTTCTCAATGCCGACATAGTATCGGTGTTGAGAATTTTTTTTATAAACAGTTTACCTTAATTTAGTTTAAAATAAAATTTCTATCCAATTGATTGCCGTTCTTTTTTTTATACCATAATGGAAAAGACATGCACAGTAACATTACTTTTTTTTGTAGATCACAAACTCGTTTCTCCCATTTTTAAAATTTTCATAAAAGCCTTTTCTTCTAATGGCATGACCGAGAGTCGTGAAATTCGAACCAAGGGAATTTCTGCCAATTCGGGTTCTTGTTTGATCTCCACTAGCGATACCGGTTTTTTTAATGCCTTCACAGGTTTTAAATCTACGACAGACCAATCGCCTTTTTCTGCCGTTGGATCCGGATAATATTCTTTTACAACTTTACAAATTCCTACGATTTCCAAACCTTTTCTGCTGTGATAAAAAAAGACCAAGTCTCCTTTTTTCATTCCCCTCAAATGCTTGCGCGCTGCATAATTGCGAATGCCATCCCACATCGTTTTTTTCTCTTTGACAAGATCATCATAACTGTATTCAAATGGCTCTGATTTTACCAACCAATATTGCATAACTTTTCTTTTTTTAAACTTAATTAAAATATTTTAACCGTCCAGAATAGGAAAGATCAATTTGCTTTTCTGTGGCTCTTTTTAAAATAATCCATTCTGAAAATACGAATGTTCTTCTTAAAATTTTATTTTTTTTCGCATATCAACTTCCCCACTCGTGACTAAATAGCTTTGCCTATAGAATGACATTTCTTCAATAATTGCTTTTTCAAGTTGAAAGAATTCTTATTTTAGATGCGCTGCCGGTAAAACACTACCACGTAATTATGAACAAACGAAACATCCTTTTAAGTCTTTTAATAAACTTGTTGTTTATTTCTGTAAATGGACAAGTCCTTATAAACGAATTTTCTGCTTCCAACAAAAACCATCTTTTTGATGCAGATGGAGATCGCCAGGATTGGTTTGAATTGTACAATGCAGGGACCGCTCCCGTAAATCTTGCGGGATATTATTTGAGCGATAAAATAGACGATTTATTGAAATGGGAAATTCCACCCGGAGTCGTTTTGAATGTCGGAGAATACCTCGTTTTTATGGCTTCCGATAAAAACACCTTCGATGGAATCTACCTGCATACCAACTTCAAGCTCACTCAAATGAGATTTGAACATATAATTCTGACCAGTCCAACTGGGCAGATTTTGGATTCTTATCAAATGTTGGATCCCACACAATTGGACCATTCGAGAGGAAGAATGACGGATGGAGCAACGGAATGGGGCGTATTCCAAACCCCTACTCCTGGAGCAGCCAACACAGGTGGAATGAATCAATATGCAGCACAACCTACTTTAAGCATTCCCCCAGGATTTTATGATTCATCAATCTCTGTTGCAATTGAAAGCGAACCAAATACGACAATACGATACACAACAAATGGAGACGAACCAGAAATGTTTTCCACCTTATATACAGGTCCTTTGACCATTTCAAACACCACTATAATAAAAGCAAAAGCTTTTAGCAATGACCCGAATATTCCTTCCAGCTTTCCAGAGGTGAATACTTATTTTATTGATGTTGAACACCATTATCCTGTCCTTTCTCTTTCTTCTCAAGCAGTAGAAACGCTACTCGGTGGACTTGAACAAGGAGATCATATCAATCATTTCGAATATTTTGATGAAAATGAAAACCACCTTTTTGAAATGCAAGGTCACAGTAGAAGACATGGCAATGATTCATGGGATTTTGCTCAAAGAGGGATACGGTTTTATGTCAAGGATTATTATGGTTGGGCGCACAAAATAAATTATCAAATTTTTCCTTCTTCGCCAAGAACGGATTTTGATGTACTCATATTAAAAGCTTCTGGTTCTGATAATTATCCCTTCTCATCAAGTTTTATTTCTGATGAAGAGAAACCAACTCACATGCGCGATGCGTTTGTCCAAACACTTTCGGAATACAATGGTTTAAATTTAGATTCCAGAAAATACAGACGATGTATCATGTATTTGAACGGGGAATATTATGGAATCTACGAAATGAGAGAAAGAGTAGATGCTGACTATACCAAATTTTATCATGATCAAGGAGAAAGCAAAGTGGACATGCTGGAATATTGGGGCGGACTTGATGCAAGATACGGCAGCGATGATGATTGGGTTGACCTCTATGATTTTATGGTGAATAATGACCTTTCCGATCCAGTGAATTACGATTATGTTCAACAAGAATTTGATCTCAGTAGTTTAATCGATTACGTCATTTTGAATACTTTCACTGTAAATACAGATTGGTTGAATTGGAACACGAAATGGTGGCGTGGAACCAAGGAGCCTGCTACAGGATGGCGATACAGTTTGTGGGACATGGACAATACTTTTGGCTTAGGTCAAAACTATACCGGCTTGGAAGAAACGGGCTGGGAGTCTGATCCTTGTGAAGTGGAGGAAATATTCGACTTCAATGATCCAGAAATTGGTCACATAGAAATGTTGACTGCTTTATTTGAAAATGAAGATTTTGTAGCAGCTTACATGAATCGATATGCAGATTTATCCAGTACCGTTTTTTCATGTGAAAATATGCTCGGCCATTTTGATGCGATGGTCGCAGAACTAAATTTAGAAATGCAAGGACAGATTGATAGGTGGGGAGGTTCCATGGCAGATTGGCAATCTAATTTGGTGTTCATGCGAGAACAAATTGAAAACAAATGTACGGTCATCACAGATCAAGTTGTTGATTGTTATGAAGATTTGGGGATTTCTGGGCCTTATGACATTTTGGTAAACGTCGATCCACCATTGGCTGGAAAAGTAAGAGTCAATACTGTAGTTGGCCAAAATTATCCTTGGAATGCGACTTATTTCGGAGGACTTGAAATAGACTTGCAGGGCTTAGCAGAACAGGATTGGGAGTTCGATCATTGGGAAGTGATGAACAATGTTTTTGCACCAGATGAATTGGCAGAGGCGATCAGCATGAGTGTAGAAATGAATGACACCATTGTTGCCTTCTTTATTCCGGATATCTGCGTGGGTCAACTGGTTGAAACCAATATCACGGGAAACTTTAGTTTTTGCGAAGGAACGTCTGTGACCCTTGATGCTGGACCAGGGTTTGAAGCTTATGAATGGACCGGTGGAGTAGAGTCTCAAACTATAAATGTTGAAGAAGGTGGTCTTTATGAAGTTACTGTAACCAACTCCGATGGATGCGATGGAGTAGCGAATGTCATGGTCACCGAAGTTCCAACACCCGAACCCCTTATCGAGGGACTTCCCATGTTTTGTATCGGTAATTCTACACAATTATTTATTTCGGAATTATATACAGACTATAATTGGTCTACCGGAGATGAAAGTTCTGCCATTTTGGTGGATGAGCCAGGGGAAGTTACTGTAACGGTTACCAATGCGGAAGGATGTCAGGGGACTTCAGTTATCATGATTACTTCTGATGAAAATTTACAACCTACAATCGATGGTGAATTTTCTTTTTGTGAAGGAAATTCAACAACGGTATCTGTAGTAGAAGGTTTTACGACTTTTCAATGGTCGGACAATTCCAACGGACAAGATCTGGAAGTCTTTCTGCCAGGGACTTATTCCGTCACCGTTTCTGATGCCAACGGATGTACAGGGGAGACCTCTGTGGAAGTTGCATTAACCAATATAATTGAAACCAGCGAAACAATTGAATTATGTTACGGAGGAGAATTCAACGGTCAAACTTATACTACTTCAACGACGCTTTCTAATTCGAATATTTCCCAATTTGGTTGTGATAGTGTTCATTATAATGTATTAAATGTTGCACCAGAGATTTCTGTTCAATTCGATATTATTGGAAATTGTGTAAGTGGAAATTCTGAACTTACGGCCCTGCCAGGAGATGGAAGTTTTTCATATGAATGGGAAAATGGTTCAGTAGAAAGTACGCTGACAAACGTCCCTGAAGGCACGTATTCTGTCACCGTCACAGATGCGGAAGGTTGTACAAACTCCGCAGTAGCAAATGTGCCAGAAGTAGTTGGCTTATCACTAGAGTATACCACAGAAGATATCTCCTGTTACGGAGCAGAGGACGGATGGGTAGAGATACAAGTATTGAGCGCGACAGGTTCCGTGAATTTTAATTGGGCAGATGGTTACACAGGAAGTGCAAGACAAAATCTTCCTCAAGGGGAATATTCCATATTTGTTTCAGATGCCGGCGGATGCAATTTCTTTACAACCCTCGTGATTGGAGAACCTGCTGAATTAACTCTTGATTTTGTAAGCACACCAAGCACTGCTTTTGATGGTTCTGCTACGGTTATCGCTTCTGGCGGAGCAACGCCGTATGAGTACCAATGGAACACAGGTGATAATGAACTTATGATAGAAGATTTATCTGTTGGAAACTATGAAGTAACCGTTACAGATGCGAATGGCTGCTCAAGAACAGGATCTGTCAATGTAGCCCTACCAACTGCTACCAATGAAATAAAAAGTTTAGACCGTTTTACTGTTTTTCCAAACCCGTCAAATGGTTTATTCCTTACTGATATTTTATTGGATTCCGCTCAAGAAATGGAATTGATTGTTTATGATCAGAGCGGCAAAGAAGTTTGGAATTATACTTCTTTAACTACAAGTCATTTGACAAGAAATATTGATTTATTAAAATATCCACCTGGTACCTATGTGTTGATGTTGAAGGTTGGTGATTCGAGAATGGTTAAGAAGGTTTCTGTAGTACGGTAGGTTCGGTTTTCGATAGTGGGTGTGTTTCGGTTTTCGGTAGTGTGTGTTTCTTTCGGTTTTTGGTAGTGTGTGTTTCTTTTGGTTTTTGGAAAATAGGCAACCAAAAGAAACACGATATTCGAAAACCGAAAGAAACGAAATTTTCGAAAACCAAAAGAAACACGATATTCGAAAACCAAAAGAAACAAGATTTTCGAAAACCGCCCTAATACCCCAAAATCCGCATCATGTCCTCAGCGTTTTGTTCCGGGTGATAAAGCGTATCAACAAGGTTTCCTTTTTTATCTCGGTCGACGATAATATGTTTAGGAGAAGGAATGAGGCAATGTTTGATGCCTCCATATCCACTAATGGCATCTTGGTATGCACCAGTATGGAAAAAGCCTATAAACAGGGTTTCTTTATCTTTAGCATTAAATTTTGGTAAGAAAACCTGGGTTTCATGCGTCTCTGAATTATAGTAATCAGAATTATCGCAGCTCAAACCACCGATGTTAATTCTTGTATATTCGTTTTTCCATTTATTGATAGGAAGTAAAATGAAATTTTGATTAATTCCCCAACTATCGGGAATGGTATTCATAAGCGAATTGTCAATCATATACCACAACTCAGAATCGTTTTGTTGCTTTTGACCGATTACAGAAAAGATAGTCGCTCCACTTTCTCCAACCGTATATTTTCCAAATTCTGTAAAGATATCAGGATGCGGAATAGCAGCTTCATCACAAGCCTCTTTTATCATGTTCACGATTTCGGTGGCCATATGTTTGTAATCGAATTCAAATCCCAGTGAATTTCTAATGGGCATTCCCCCACCAATATTCAGACTATCCAGTTCCGGACAGATCTTTTTTAATTCACAATACAATTTCACCACCTTTTTCAATTCACCCCAATAATAGAGCGTATCTTTTATCCCCGTATCCACAAAAAAGTGAAGCATCTTAAACTTGAACCTTTTATTTCTAGCAATTCTTCTTTTGTAAAAGGAAAGAACCTCAGATTGAGGAATACCTAGACGAGAAGTATAGACCGCAAAGTTAGGCTCTTCTTCAGAAGCTACCCGCAAACCTATTTTACAGTCACCTTTAATGTGCTTTTTATAAAGCTCAAACTCATCCATGTTATCCAAGACAGGAACTGTATTCGTAAAACCAAGCTCTACGAGCTCTGCTATTTTTTTTATATAATTCGCAGGCTTAAATCCATTATTTATGATGAAAGTATCCTTAGTAATCTCTTTCTTCTCATATAACTTCAATATCAAGTCTATATCAAAAGAAGAAGATGTTTCAATCTGAACCTCTTGCTCCATAACCTCGCTTAAAACAGCACTAAAGTGACAACTTTTGGTACAATAACAATAATGGTATTTGCCTTGATAGCCTTTGCTTTTCATTGCCTTGTTGAACATATTGCGCGCTTTCTTAATTTGCGAGCCAATGTTGGGCAAATAAGTCAGCTTCAGAGGAGTTCCGTACTTTTTAATCAAATAAATAAGAGGGATGCCGTGGAATGTTAAATATCCATCCTCAATATCAAAACCTTCTTGTGGGAAATAATAGGTCTGATCGATTAAGTCAAAATATCTGTTTGTCAATTTAGTTAAAGTATTAAGAAGTGAAAATAAAGATTGAAAATCAGCTTTCTAATAAAGTGGAAAGACATTGTATCCTAACGAATCCGGGCGAAATTAGTGATGAATTTTGATATTTTATTACCTATTAAATTAATTTTTTTAGGTATTCGTACAACCTTTTGTCTTCTAGGCGCACTTTAAGGGAGTGCATTATGTGTTAAACTCAAATTTTCGGTGGAAATTCTGCATTTTTTTACATAAATTTGACTAAGTCAACAATTTTAAACACCTCTAGGTTATGAAAACATCAATTACACTTCTAAAAAGCTTATTGTTTCTCTCTCTTTGTACATTAGTAATCAGCTCTTGTCAAGATGAAAAAGTAGTTATTGAAGATGTTCTTCCAGAACAAACTACAGGCTATTACTCTAGCAGTGAGCAAGCTCATTTAAACAGCATTCTTAGTTTGCCAACGGCTGGGCCATTTGATTATAATGTGAATGTAGCAAGGGAGATTGCAGGATCTCTTGGTCAAACAACCATCAATTCTGATTTAGCAACACTTGGAAGAGTTTTGTTTTATGACAAAGAAGTTTCTAAAACCTCTGCTGTGTCTTGTGGATCATGTCACAAGCAAGAATTGGCTTTTGCAGATGACGCTGCTTTCAGTGAAGGATTCTCTGGTGCTCATACGGACCGTAACTCATTATCATTGGGATCTTTTATCAGTTTCCAATTGTATTATGATACACCAATCGGACCTGCACCTACTGCTGGTTTCTTCTGGGATGAAAGAGCAACGTCTTTAGGCGAGCAGATGGCTCAGACTATTGCAAATGATAAGGAAATGGGAATGGATTTGTCAGAATTGTCTGATAAGTTGTCTTCACCTGACCACATGCATTATAGAGTTCTTTTCAATAAAGCTTTCGGCGATCATAATATTTATCCGAATAGAATTGTGTCTGCTTTAGAAGCATTTGTTAATTCAATGGTTACTTCTAATTCTAGATACGATAAAGAAATTATTGCATCTGGAGGAATAAATGCTAGAGCAGAATTTCCAAATTTCACAGCTGCAGAAAATAGAGGAAAGGACATCTTTATGTCAAACTGTGCAAGTTGCCATGGATCTTCGATCACTGCTGCTCATAGAAGTCAAGTGAATGCTGGTGTATTAACTGTTGCCAACAATGGTCTAGATGTCAATTATGCAGATCAAGGTTTGGGAGAAGTATCAAACCATGATTATGACAATGGAAAATTCAAAGTACCAGTATTGAGGAATATTGAATTGTCAGCACCGTATATGCATGATGGTAGATTTGAGACTTTAGAAGAAGTGGTTGAATTCTATAGCACTGGTGTACAAGATCACGATAACTTGCATCCTAATTTGAAAGACAATAATGGACCTAAGAAATTGAATTTATCTCCTAGCGATTCAGAAGCATTGGTAGCTTTCTTGAAAACGTTTACAGATCAAACATTCATTACTGCTGAGAAATACTCAGATCCATTTGTTAAATAAAGAAATTTAAAATAAAACTAAAAACTCAGTCTGTATAAGGTTGGGTTTTTGGTCTTCAATGCCCGATAAATTTTTACAGACCTAAATTATACTTTTTGCTATGAAGATTTTTAAAAGTAAGTTACAGCTGGGATTATTGGCTTTCCTCGCATTATCTGTATTCTCTTGCCAAGACGAGGTAATTGTTGTTGATCCTGTAGGGGATTACAATACCAATCCTGATGCTTATTATGTTGGAGAAGATGCAATTAAAAATACGCTTAATCTACCTCTTGATGGACCTCTTGATTATAGTATTAATACCAATAATTCAATCAACAATTTCGCTTTACACAATTTTTCAGAAATCAATAATGATATAGCCACATTAGGTAGAGTATTGTTTTATGATACGCAATTGTCTAAAACGAATAAAGTATCCTGTGCTTCTTGTCATAAGCAAGATAAAGCATTCTCCGATGACGTTGCTTTTAGCGAAGGATTCGCCGGTGAACGCACAGAAAGAAATTCATTGGCACTTGGGGCATTCGTCAGTATTCAACAACATTATGATGACCCAACAGGTAATAACCCAATCACTCCATCTTTCTTCTGGGATGAAAGAGTAGAAACTATGCACGAGCAAATGATTGAAACCATTGCCAATGAAAAAGAAATGGGAATGGAAATGCATGAAGTTGTAGAAAGATTAAATTCTGAATCAAATGTCCATTATAGATCTCTTTTTCATAGAGCATTTGGAGATATAGAAATTGATTCTGAAAAAATTCTTTTAGCAATAGAGACTTTTATGAACTCTATCGTTTCAATCAATTCTAAATTTGATCTCGAAATTGCGCAAAATCAAAACGGTTTTGAAGTTGGAAATTTTCAAGGATTCACAGATGCTGAAAACTTAGGAAAAGAATTGTTTATCAATAAATGTGGATCTTGCCACTCTTCTACTTTAGGAAGTGTAAGCTTTGCAAACTTTAATCCTAGTCTTGGACCACTCGATCAAACCAAAGCCAACTCGGGCTTAGATATGGTCTATTCAGATAAAGGAATCGGTGCTCTCACTGGAAATACTCAAGAAAATGGAGTATTCAAAATTCCACAATTAAGAAACGTTGCTTTGACAGGGCCATACATGCACGATGGTAGATTCGAAACATTAGAAGATGTAATTGATTTCTACAGTGAAAATATTCAAAATCATGCTAACCTTGATCCAAGATTAAAAACACCAAACGGTCAAGCGGTTAAAATGAACTTCTCTCAAAATGATAAAGAAGCTTTGGTCGCTTTCTTGGGTACATTAACAGATGAAGTATTCATAGCAGAAGAAAAATATTCAGATCCTTTTATTAAATAGAGGAATTACAATAAATAATTAAAAATCCCAGCTTGTCAAAAGGCTGGGATTTTTTTATGCATATATGCGAAAAGAAACGCTGTCTGCAAATTCTTAAAGACGCAAAATTCTAAAATGAATTCTTAAAAAAAAATATCTGATCAATGTCAAAAATAAATGAAGCCATTGTCTTAATTTTAGTGGAAACTAAAACAAGACTTAAATGAAAAATCTTCTTTTTCTCCTTTCTATTATTTTCATTTTTTCATGTACTAAGAAAATTAGTAAAATTGCAGCTACCGAAGTTTCTGTTTCTTATTCTGAACTTTGGAATCAATTGGAGACTTATCCGTCAACAGCTGGAAGAAACGACGATCTATTTTTTATCAGCCCAGAAAAAGGCTGGGTAATCAATAATCAGGGAAAACTTTATAAAACAGAAGATGGTGGCGAATCCTGGAAGTTGCAATTTGAAAAAGAAGGTTCTTTTTTTAGATGCATCGCTTTCGCAGATTCTTTGAATGGTTGGATGGGAACCATTGGCTTAAACGAAAAGAATTTATATTCAAGTGATTCTACCATTTTGTACGAAACCAAAGACGGAGGTTTGAACTGGAGCCCTGTAGAAGCTTTTGAAGATAGACCTACTGGCTTATGTGGCTTGCAAAAAGTAACCGACCAAATGATTGTTGGATGCGGCAGAGTAAGAGGTCCAGCCTATTTTGTAAAAACAATTGATAAAGGAAAAACGTGGATGTCGAAAAACCTTGATCATTTAGCAGGAGCTTTAATCGCACCTCATTTTGTCGATGAGAAGAATGGATTTATGATCGGCGGAACGACCCACGATAAGCGCTCTTCAAAAGCCCTGATCCTTTCGACTTCTGATGGCGGAGAAACCTGGCAAAAGTCTTTTGAATCCTCCCAAACCGGAGAGTATTGCTGGAAGATTGTATTTCCAACGCCAAAGATTGGTTATGTATCCATTCAAAGAAATGTTCAAGATGGTTTGTTTCATTTTCTGAAAACAGAAAATGGTGGAAAGACTTGGAAAGAGATGGTCTATGCGGAGCAGCATTACTTCACACAAGGCATAGGATTCATCAATAAGGATATTGGATGGATTGGAGGAAGTAGCTCTTATGGGACTTATGAAACCAGAGATGGGGGCGATTCTTGGTACAGAGTACCTAACTTCGGAAGAGGCTTGAATAAATTTCAATTTGTCAATGATACGCTTGGCTATGCGGTTGGGAAGAATGTTTATAAAATAGTGATCGGAGAAGAGAAAACAGAAATGAAAGAAAAAGCGAAAGGGAATTGATTGGAGTTAATTTCATGATAAGTTCCTTCAATGAAAATTTAAAAGTCAAAACATTTAAAAGGTGAATTCCATAATACCCTAAATATGAAAACGCTCAAAGATCTTTTACTATTAGGAGATCCAAGATTATACGAAACTTGTAGCCCTTTGGAAAAGGCGGATCTACCGCACATAGATGAATGGGTGACCGATTTACACAACGTAATGGAAGAGATTCGAGGTAAGTATAATTTTGGACGTGCGATAGCAGCCCCGCAATTAGGGATCATGAAACGCTTGGTATATATGAACATCGATAAACCCGTCGTTTTTATAAACCCAATCATAGAAAATAAAAGTGAAGCAATGATTGAGCTGTGGGAT
>CALIAG010000508.1 GCA_938041325.1 uncultured Saprospiraceae bacterium
AAGTTCTCTTTTTCAAACTCAAACCAGTTTCTAATGACCAACTTTCATTAATCATATAGCCTACCCGTCCACCATAATCCAATGTAAATTTTCCACCTTCTCTTTTATTCAAAAGGTCACGTGAATGTCGGCGTGGCATGCCGTTAGGAATCTTTGCAACATGAATTCCATTGTGAGTTGGAGATACCAAAGCACTTGCATACCAACCTTTTTTTCGAGCATCATTTTTCAACATTTCAGAAGTCACCGAAACAATTGGTACATCTATTTCACCTACTGGAAATAAAACCGGTTTTGAGTTCAATAATTCTGATTCACTTAAAAGAAAATCATTGGTTACAATCGTAGATTCTCTCTCGTCAATTGATTGATCTGTATAAGAATTTATTTCTTTATCAAGCAATAAAATTCTTTCCTGCTTCAATTGTAAAAACGAGGCCTCCTCTTCTTCTTCATTTAAAACAACTTCCACAAAAACTTCGCTTTCTTCACTATCATTTAAATTATTAATGTTCGCTACTCCTCCGGTATTCGAGTTTAGTAGAAATGCCTTTCTTGAACCTTTATCTATCTTATTTCCATTCCCATTTGAACCTATTCCTGCAATCGACTCTTCTGAAATAATCTTCTTTTCATCTGCTATACTTTTATCCGCAACCGATTCTAATTCAATTGGAGATTGACTATTTACAACACCTTCAAGTTCTTTAATTTTCTGATCTTGAATTTCTATTTCTTGACTAAGACTTTTTACCTTTTGATTGGTTGAAAACGCTGCATAAAAGGCGACCAGCAATAATAGACTTGCCGCTGCTGGGTACAGAACTTTTCCAAGAAAAAACCTTCTTTCTTCCTTTACTGGGGCTATAGCTTTTTCAACATTGTCCCAAACCAAATCATCTGGTTCATCCCAACCATCAGAAGAAGGTGCAGCTTTTTGCTCTTCCATTTTTTTACGGAAAAAAGCTTCTAGATCATCGTTGTGTAAATCGTTCTTCATGAAAGAGAAATTATTTAATCATTATATTTTCCAGCATTTTCCGCAGCTGCGATTTTGCTTTGAATAATTGTGTTTTGGAGGTGCTCACTGTGATCCCTAAATGCTCTGCAATCTCACTATGTGAATAACCTTCTATGACAAACATATTAAAAACAGTTCTGTAACCAGTGGGAAGCTCCTGAACCAATTTCGTCAAAGCTTTGGCATTAATATTCGAAATGATAACTTCCCCTGTCTGGTATTTATTCGCTAGATGTCCTATGTCTGTATCTACAAAAAGATCTTTTTTACGCCTCAAATGTTGCAAAGCTGTATTCACCATAACTTTCCGTATCCATCCACCCAATGCTCCATTGAATTTAAATTGGTGCAAATCAGTAAAAACTTTTATAAAGCCATCTTGAAGCATGTCTTGAGCTTCCGATCTATCTTGCGCATATCTCAAACAAATCCGGAACATAGGAACCTTATACTGTTCATATAGGTTTCTTTGAGCACTTGGGATGCCCTTCAAACAAGCTTTTACAATATTTCGATCTTGATTTTCCAATTACGCCTCGCCGAGTTTTTATCTTTTAATACTTTGGTGCTTATTGGGCCAATAAAGTTGCCTGACCAGCTCAAAACACTTCACTCGTTAGATGCCGAAAAGATCAATTTCCTGCGAAAAAAGTATACAATTATGATTTATTGAGAAGGTTGGTTATAGATAGGACGTAAAATAAAAACAGAGACCCCTATGTGGAATCTCTGTTTGGTGGGCGATGAGAGACTCGAACTCCCGACCCCCTCGGTGTAAACGAGGTGCTCTGAACCAACTGAGCTAATCACCCTGCTTTATAAGCGACTGCAAAGATAACTTTCCTTCCTTAATCACACAAGTCTTTTTTTATTTATTTTTAAAATATCCTCTAATTCTTATGCGTTTTAATTTTAATATGCTTTTTACCCTTGATGAAAAGGTCTAATTAAATGCTAATTGCTCCATAAATTCATTGTCTGCAATTGTTTTATCCAGAATTGAGCCTTTTTTCTTCTCAATTTTTATGTGGAACAGTAACTTTGTTAAAAAGATATAAACCCTCATAGCCAACAAATATCCTGACAGAACGTATATTTTATTATGCACAATACACCTTTACCGGATACTATCGCTCCTGTCGAAAAGCCTAAAAAATCCTTTGGTAGACGTCTACTTAAGACTACTATTTGGAGTTTGGTCCTTTTGATTGGTCTTATCATTGGAACTTCCGTCATTATTGCTGCTTTTTTTGAGGATCAAGTTAGTAAACGCCTACTTGCTGAAATCAATAAGCAATTGGAAACCGAAATGACAGTAAGCGAATTCAATTTGTCTCTTTTATCTGGATTTCCAGAGGCCTCTGCCAATTTGCAAGGCGTAGAATTAAAGGATATCGATGGCAGCAACCTTTTGGAAGCAGAAAACCTTGCCTTTCGATTCAAATTATTCAGCCTTTTTTCCTCAAATATTAAAGTCAACTCAGTTGTTGTACAACATGGAGCCTTGTTTGTTCGAATTGACAAACAAGGGAAAACCAATTATAGCATTGTAAAAAAGAGAAAAACGGAAAGCAGCGATAATGATCTTGCGTTGTCTCTAGAAGAAGCTCGGTTAGAAGATGTGGAACTCATTTTTATTGATGAACGGATTGAGCAGGAAGTCAAAATGTTGATACAAGAAGCTCAAGCATCAGGAAATTTTTCTGCAGATCGATTCAGTATGAAAAGTTTTGCTGAGATGCAATCAGAATTTGTGGAAACCAAATCAGGCCGTTTTTTAATTGGTAAACGTTTGGTTTATGATGCTGAGTTGGATGTTGATTTTAAAAATAGAAAATATGTTTTTAAAGAAATTGATTTAGGAATTGAGAGCAGTATGTTTCGCGTTGATGGAACAGTACAAAACGAAGGCAAAAATTCTGACATCGATTTAAAAATAGAAAGTAAAGACGGTAGTATTACAACGTTGGTTGAACTTCTACCCGAAAAGTACCTCGCTTATTTTGGTGACTTTGAAAGCAATGGAACCTTCTTTTTAAACAGTACAATAAAAGGACGTTTAAACGATAAACAAACTCCTGATGTAAAAGCTAGTTTCGGATTAGAAGATGGTAAAATCAGTAGTAAAAAGCTGAAGAATTCTTTTAAAGACGTATCTTTTGAAGGTAGTTTCTCGAATGGAAAATACAATAATTCTGCTTCTACTATTTTCAATATTAAAAATCTAAAAGGTTACTTCAATCGCGAATTAATTGAAGCTTCACTATTGGTAAGCAACCTGGACAACCCCAAAGTAGATTTCAAATTAGATGGGGTCTTGCCTTTAAGTTCTGTTTATGGTTTATTCAACATTCCTTCAATAACAGGTGGCGAAGGTGAAATTGAAATCAAAGACATGCGGGTAAAAGGACGATACAAAGACATGCTCCTTACCAATAAAATCCACAACGTAAAGGCTACTGGAATTTTCGAATTTGACGATGCAGGTATAGAAATAAATGGAGAAGATTTAATTGTGGATAAAGGAAAATTCCAATTAAAAGGAAATAGTCTCTTGGTCAATAATATTAAAATTGAAGGCGCAGACAGTGAAATTTATCTCAATGGAAAATTTATAAATATCCTACCGGTACTTTTCGCTGACTCCTTAAATAGTAAAAAAGCCAAGCTAAAATTTGATGCAAAAATCGCTTCTTCAAAACTTGATATCGATCGCTTTGTAGGCATGCTTCAAAAACCAATTAATGAAAGGTTTAAACAAAAAAGTGAAGTTGATTCTTTGAAATCTGCACAGATCCAAAACCGAAAAAGTATTACCAATTTTTTGGAAGGCAAACTTGCGGCAAGCATCGACGAATTCAATTATAATGAAGTCTACGGAGAAGATTTCTCTGGAAATTTTGTTTTCAAAAACAATGAAGTAAGTATAAAAGGAAGTACTTACGCGATGGAAGGTCAATTTGATCTCGATGGGAAAATGTATTTCAAAGATGCTCCTTATTTGGTTGGCAAAGCCAATTGTGGCAGTGTAAATGTCAATACCTTTTTCAAGCAATTTGAAAATTTCGGACAAGAAGCGATTCAAGACAAAAATGTAAGTGGAACGCTAGACGCTAGATTATTAATCAAAGCATATTGGAATGAACAAGGTAGCTTTGATTATGACAAGCTCAATATTTTAGGAGATATCGGAATCATTGATGGAGAATTGAATGACTTTGAATTGCTATATGATTTCTCTGATTATGTAAAAATCCAAGATTTAAAACGCATTAAATTTACAGCTTTAAGGAACTGGTTGGAAGTCAAAAAACGCAAAGTTTATATTCCTACAATGTATGTCCAAAGTAATGCGATGAATATAACGGTGAGCGGTTCTCATAGCTTTGATAATAAGATCGACTATAATCTTAAAATTAATGCCGCTCAGGTATTATTCAACAAATTCAAAAAGCATGACCCAGAACTTAAACCAATTAAACCAGAGAAAAAAGGTTGGTTCAATCTCTACTACCATGTGTATGGAAAGACGGATAATTTTCAAGTTAAAAAAGACAAGAAACATGTCAAACGTCGCTTTGCACAAGGCGACCGAACCAAACTAGGTATAAAGGCGGAATTGAAAAAAGCATTTGGCTCTCTTGCTCCATTGGCCATTACACCTAGAGTTGAAAATAAGATCGAAGAAGTAGAAATAGATTTTGAAGAGGAATTCGAGAAAGAATCTGAAATCAGTTTTGATGAACCTGAATTTAGTGCGGCTGACGAACCAGATTCAAAACCAGATAAAAAAGAATCCATTTTAGATCGACTCACAAAGAAAAAGAAAACGATTCCTGAGGAAGAAGAGGAAGAGGAAACCGAATATTTAGATTTCGAATTCGAAGGTGAAAATAAAAAGAAAGAAGAAGGTGGTGGTATTTAATCTCGGGAGACAGATTGATCTTTTGACTTTGGATTTACAGAAATGAAATCCATTTTCAAACTCCAATCATTTTTAGAAATCGGTGGATTGCTATAATACTGGCTAAGCACTTGTTGGTGTTCAATATCTTTAAACTGCAATCTTGAAGCAGGAACATAACCCTCCGTTCCATTCGCTGTTTTTACCAAAAAATAATTCTCAACCTTTTTTTGACCACCTACTTTCACAAACTCTTCGTGATGCCTAATCACTTCTAAGCGATCACTTTTATTAATGGTCATCAAAGAAGAAGATGTACTTTTTGCTTCTTTTAATAATCGAACGTGATCGTATTTTACAAATCCTTTTGGCGCTACTCTACTCTCTTCATAAAAAGGTTTATAATAATTTCCATCCCAGACATACATGTATGTTACATATTCCAGGCACCGTTCTTTCAGATCCCCTTTTGGCTCCGTCTTACTTTTTCTATTCACTTTTTGACATCGAACGTAGTCCATATATGCTACACGAATTGTTTGATGATCAATTTCAATAAATTTACTTAACGCAGGTGATACTTGTTCCGCTGTATAATCCAGAGAAAGCCGTTCTTCAAACACCTTCATCATGCTTCCTGCTTGAAAAGTATATATTTCCAAATTACTGTGTTCTAAGCTTCCACCAGTTGATCTCGATTTCTTTTCCAAAATAATTTCTGAAATACTATCATCCGTAATGTCTATAATATTCACCATTCCCAGCTCCGTAGAACCGTGCATTCCTTCGCCTGATACATTGATATGAACGGACTTTCCTTTTGCATTGGTAACAACAATATACTGCTCCGAATACACAGGATTGCGATAGGCATTTTTACCAGCAATATCACGGCCATTGATCGAAGCAATCCAGAAAACGGCGTTTTCAAAACCCTTATTAAAATTTATCCTTTTTTTATGAAAGCTCTGAAGTTGGCTATCGATTTGATCCTTGCTAAGCATTACGGCTAAGCCATCGCCAAAAATCCACCCTTTCTTTCCATCAGGAGCTTTCACTTCAAACCATTTGAAAGTTTGTTTTTGATCTCGATCTTCATGCAATCTCTTCGATTCACTTAATATCTCAAAAAGGGAACCTTCCGCGTAGTGAGTTACAGCACGTTTGGCATAAGAACTATCTGGATAAAGGTTGATTTTGTTTAAAGCTGTGCCGACATGTTTTTTGAAAACAAGGTCGGAGCCATAAGACGAGAATTGAACGCAGCTTATTAGCAAGCAAAGAAATGCATATCGAATAAACATATACATAGAATAGCAATTTTTGAGCCGATTAGGCATAACTTACCCTAAAATTACGCTTTTCAGAGGGATTATAGTCTTAGAACAAACAAATAAGTGTTTAGCTTGCTAATTCTAAGGCAGAAAATCCTCATTTTTAGGCTATATTTATTGAAATTAAATTTCTCAACTCATGCAAAAAATCATCACTTTCCTTTGTTTCATTGCTCTAATTCTCCCTACACAGACCTGGGCCCAAGATTTTGATAAAGTTGAAATAAAAGCAGAAAAAGTAACGGATAACATTTATTCCTTAACAGGACGCGGAGGTAATATTGGCCTTCTCGTTGGGGAAGATGGTGCTTTTTTGATCGATGACCAATATGCTCCTTTGACAGAAAAAATCAAAGCAGCAGTCGCTGAGATTACTGACAAACCGATTAAATACCTTGTCAATACGCATTGGCATGGAGACCACAGTGGCGGGAATGAAAACATGAGCAACTCGGGCGTCATCATCGTAGCACATGAAAATGTGCGAGACAGATTAGAAAAAGGACAAAACATCAAAGCTTTTAGCAGAACAGTACCTCCAGCTCCTAAAGCTGCTTTGCCGGTTATAACTTTTAGTGACGATATGAATTTCTTTTTTAATGGTGAAAAAATATTGATCACCCACGTTCACAATGGACATACTGATGGAGATTCATTTATCTATTTCACAAAAAGCAACGTGCTGCATATGGGTGACAACTTTTTTGCAGGACGCTACCCGTATATTGATTTAAGTTCTGGTGGAAGTTTTGAAGGCCTTATCCAAAACGTCAATAAGGCAATGTTTCTCACAGACAGTGATACCAAAATAATTCCTGGGCATGGAAAAGTGTCGACCAAAGAAGATTTAAAAAAGTACCGTGATGTATTAATTGATGTCAGAGATAGAGTTGCAAAAGCAATTAAATCAGGAATGGATCTCGATGAAATTAAAAATGCCAATATCACTAAAGACTACGATGCAGAATGGGGCCAAGGTTTCATGAAGCCTGACCGATTCATTGATATTGTACACACTAGCATGACGAAAGAAAACGATTAATTTT
>CALIAG010000509.1 GCA_938041325.1 uncultured Saprospiraceae bacterium
ATTCAAGAACCTATCTTTCGAGCAACAAATTCACCAATGTACAGCAAGTAGGGCCTTCATCAAAAAGCTATTACATCCAACCACTAATCCATTCGCTTTTCCCTTTTCAGATGAAGGAGTAAGTGATTCTTTTTTTGATAAAATAAATGAGGACAATAATTCTTGTCTGACTTTTGGAATTTCTGGAATTAAACAAGATCCGCAATCTTTGCATTTGCAACGTTTCCCAATGGAAAAATCGGAATTAGAAGCGGAGAAACAGATCCCAACGGCCTACCTATACTATCTAGTTAAAAAATTGTTTGGAAAGGGAAGTATTGAGCGGTGAGAAATTGATTGTGCGGTTATCGGATACTGTGATCATTTTTTTCTGAACAGGATTTTTAAGATGTTTAAGATACTCAGGATGATACGATAAAGCGCATCTTGTTAATCTTAACAATTGTGTTCTACCTCTTTTTCACCAGTCGTTCATTTTTTAATCCATTAATTCGTGGTCAACCCTCTTCGCGTCCATTTAAGTAAACACTACATCTCCATCCCCATCCTGCACCACTGGATACTGCTCAATCAAATCTTTCATGCCATCCGGAAAACCAAAAGTCTTTGAAATAGGTTTCACTTTCAAAAACTTCGATCCATTCATTTTAACCATTTTAACCAAATCCGGTTGAAAGGTTATCAAGGTGTCTGCGTTTTTCTCCACTAAAAAATTCAGCAAAGCAATAAAAGCAATCTCGTCATATCCATCGTCAATAAAAACATAAGGTGTCTTCGCAGTTCCATCACGCAAACTAATCCAAAGAAGAGCAATCAGATTTCCTGTTTGGTATACTTTCAAAATATTGTGCTCAAATTTTTCAGCACAGGAAGAGAAATGATACCTCTTTTTCAAATCCGCCTGATTGCTTTGATCATTGGCCAGCCAAGGATTTTCCAAAACCCATCTCATTGATTCTAGACTGCGCCCTACTAGTTCTTTACTTTGGTGAGAGAAGATAAATTCAGCGGATTCTTGATCTAAGCCTTTAATTTCTTCCACACGAACACCGTTGGAAACAGAGGACCTTAAACGCAAATTATTGAGGCCATTTAAACAGGCATCTAAAATCCCCAAAACGGGATCAAGGAAACCTTTCGAAGGATATTTTCGAGCAACTATTTTTTTAAACTTGAATCTCAAAAAGCAATGTGCTCCTGGATAATCTTTAAATAAAAATCCACCCACCAATTCTAAAACTTGTTTTGACCGTTGTGGCAACTCATCAAAAAGCAATTGCTTGTCCCACAGTTGAAGGGCCTTGTACAAAACCTTCATGGTCGCTCCCCTGCCCTTTTGTGGATGTCCCCACCAGCAGGAATTCCACGCTACTTTGGTTTTTGAAGAATGTTGTATTTTTTCTGGAAGAACCCCAGCATAAGCCAATAATTCGTTTTCCTCAGTTGCTATGATGAGCACCGGATCTTCTGGATGGGCATTCGGATTTACACTTTGCGACATCGCCCTCAAGGGACTAATTGGAATGTTGCCCAATTGTTGAAAAAAATCAGAAGCAACAAAAGAGTTGAGTTCATTTATTTTAATGATGCGCAAGTGCTGAGCCATAAATAGGTTTCTATTTTTTTGCTGAAGATTTAATTCTTCTTTTTCAAAACCGCCGCACAAATATCTCCCACGTTCATCATATCCAGCACATCCATTAAATCGAATTTAATCTCAAAATGTTTTTCGATTTTATCGATCAAGATGGCATGGTTTAAAGAATCCCATTCAGGAATATCATTTGCAGATGTAGCCTCTTTTAATTCAGATTCTGAAAAGGAAAACAATTCAACAAAAATAGGAGCAATTTGTTTGATAACTTCTTGTTGCAGCATTATGTCTATTTATGACCATTGAGAAACCAATAAAGATCAAAGTTACAAAAAGTATTAAATCCTATTTTATTGTACATAGGCACTGCTTTCGGAGTTGCTTGTAAAAATGCAGCATCACAATTAGACTTCTTGGCGTCCACAAGGATTTGATTGATTAATTGACTTGAATATCCTTTCTTACGGAAGGCAGGCAAAGTCGCAACCATAAATAAGTTTATATATTCTTCATTCTGAAAGGTTAGTGCAATGGCAACCAGTTCCCCTTCTTTTTTTAAACCATAAAAAGTAATTGGCAATTCTGAGTGAAATAACGATTGAATATAGTCAGAGGTAAATGGGTCTTTTGTAAAAAAAACGGTATTTACTACCTCTAACCAAGATTCCAAATCTTCTTCCTGAAGTTTGCAATCAAGTTTTGGATCGCTATTTGAAAAACCCATTAAATCCAATGCCATTCCAGGCCAAATCTTAACTTTTTTAAAACCATTATTTTGAAATGCAATCTCCGTTAAATCGGAATCTTCGGAGCGTAGAATCCATGTAGGCGGTGCTTTTTTGTTTTCTATTGAAGGAAGCGCACTGGCAATTATCGAATCATCCGCTGGACCAAAAAACATTCTAGGCCAAGCTATATTTTCTTTAATGACCCAACAAGTTTCAAACGCTATTTGGTGAAAATCAAATTCAAATTCCCATGCTATCTCGCGATAAACGGTGAACAGATTTTCCTCAATCAATTCTGCAACTTCTTCTTTATTTCCAAAATCTAAATTAGCCATTCAATATATTTTTCAACAAGGCATTTCTATCAATTTTTCCACTCAGTGTCAATGGAAATTTCTCCATTACAAAAATTTGCTTCGGCACAGTATACGGTGGAAGTTTTGATTTTGTATAACTCATTATTTCTTCAACAGTAAAGTCGCACTTTTCAACAGTAAGATATATTTCTAATACTTCTTTTTCATTTTTATTTACCAATGCATAAACTTTTTCTAAATCGAATTGCTCTTTTACTATACTTTCCAACTCTCCCAATTCTACTTTTTGGCCACGTATCTTATATTGATGATCCGCCCTTCCTGTTATGAAATAGGTTCCCTCTTTGTCTTTAAAAGCTCGATCTCCACTTTTATAGAACCTAACTTTTTCGTCTTTCGTTTCTTTTGTAAAAAATACTTTTTCATTTCGATCAGCATTCTTCCAATAACCGATCATCGCATTCTCCCCACTCAAACATAATTCTCCTTCAATTCCGTCCCGCACTTCCTCGTTTTTTTCATCAACAATAATGGCTGTTGTGGAAGACCACATTTCTCCTATGGCTAAACCTCCTTTAAAAGATTTATTTTGATCAAAATTGCGATTCAAAGAATATCCTGCACACCAAATGGTTGTCTCACAAGGACCGTAGCCATTATACATTAAAGCATTCGGAATACAATCGTAAAATGAACGAGCAATTTTTTCCATAAACATTTCTCCTCCCAACATCAAATACCGCATTTCCGGCAAATGAATTTCCTTGAAGTATGGTTTTAAAAAAGTCAAGGTAGATGGGACTATTGCTGCAAAAGTAATTTCAGCGTTTATCATCACTTTTAATGCTTTCAAATACTTCAAGCCTCCTTGAGGAACGGTGTAGATACCTGCTCCAATATACCAAGGCATCAGGAAACTAAATAAGGACATGTCAAAGGTCATTTCAAACATCTGTAAAACCTTGTCCTTCGAACTCAGCTTAAAGCCAAGATCAAAAAAAGCCGCCATTGTACTTTCTATATTTCGCTTCGTAAAAGGAACCCCTTTCGGTACACCTGTACTTCCGGATGTAAATAAAATGCACAAGATGTCTTTTTCTGTTACTGCTTTGAACTCCAATCGATTCTCTACTTCTAGCAAATCTTTTGTTAAAACAACACGGGCCAAATTCTGATCTATTTTTATTTCCTCAGAATCATCACTACATAATACCAAGTCTGTTTCCACTTGAGCAAGGATATCCATATTCCGGTCTTTTGGATAAGCAGGACTCAATGGCACATAAGCCAATCCTCGTGACCAAATCGCTAAAATACTCGCATAAGTATCCAAAGTATCTTGAGTAATCAATGCAACAAAAAGGCTTTTTGGAGGTTCAAGCTCTAAATAGGCCGCAATCTTTGCAGCACGTCTTTCTAAATCAAAATAAGTAAATGACTCATTTTGGATACAGAATGCTAATTTTGCAGCATGTACAGAAAGCGTATTTTGTAGCCTGTCCAACATAAGCTGCAAGTTAAACAAACTCACATTT
>CALIAG010000510.1 GCA_938041325.1 uncultured Saprospiraceae bacterium
TAGGATCTGAGTCAGCATCGTTAATATTGATATTATTAATGATATTCTCTGAAAGGTCAATAAGTTGAGTGTTGTTCGGATCGTTTGTTAATCCTATTTCCAAACCATCCACGATTAAAGATTGTAATTCATTAGAAGGATCTGCATCTGCATCATCAACTTCATCACCATCTTTTATATCTGGAGGTATCCCTGGTAAGTTATCCCATGTCTGTAATTCATTATTTGGATCATTATCTCCATCTCCTTCCCCAGAGGTTGAAGGCAAATTGACTGTACTTTGAATATTTCCGTTTAAGTCTTTTAATGACAGTTGGCTTCCGTCCAATTCTAAGCTTTGGATCTCATTAGCTGGATCACTATCTGCATCATTGACATCATCCACAACTGAACCACCATTACTAAGTATAATCTGATTGCCTTCTTTGCTCAAATTTTGAATTTCATTTTCAGAATCTGAATCCGCATCGTTCACTTCATCCACAACAGAACCGCCATTGCTAAGTATAATCTGGTTGCCTTCTTTACTTAAATTTTGAATTTCATTTTCAGAATCTGAATCTGCATCGTTCACTTCATCCACAACTGAACCACCATTACTAAGAATAATTTGACTACCTTCTTTACTTAAGCTTTGAATTTCATTTTCAGGATCTGCATCTGCGTCATTAACATCAATATTGTTTGTAATATTTTCCGAAAGATCAATTAATTCCACATTGTTAGGATCATTACTTATTCCTATTTGCAAGCCATCCACAATAATGCTCTGCAACTCATTTACAGGATCTTTGTCTGAATCGTCTAGAGCTGTATTGGCAGTATCCGAATATAGAGCGTAAGGCACAGACAAGATAGGACTAGGTTCACCTATGGACTGATAATTTGTCCCGCCATCAAGATCAAGATGTAATTGCAATGCATAATTTTCCGTAGACCAAGTAAGCTCACTGAATGATCCTACTTGTGCATCTCCAAGACCCAAACTTGCTACAAAAATCCCTAATTCTGAAGTTTCAACTTGATGGGTTTCACTATAAACAATTTCCGAAGAAGTTAGATTGATAATCTCAAACTTAACCCCTAAGGTTTGCTCATTTAAAATAGTCCCATCAGCTTCTCTAGCGACCGCTTGATATCTAAAAGCAGGTGAATTTTGAGCACATAGATCTGTGATGCAAAGTGCCCACAAAATTGTTATGAATAATAATATTTGCCTTTTCATTTTTTGTTTTTTAGTATTATATTTTAATAAATAATTGTTGGTATAGTTGCTGATTCTTTCTTGATAGCTTAAGCAAATAAGTCCCAGAATCTAAAGTGCTAAGCTCAATTCGATTTATTCCTGTTTGACCATGTGAGTGAAGGATATGAAAACCTGAAATTGAAAATATGTCAATATTGAAAAATAAATTTTGCTCAAAATTTATCATCAAATATTCGCTTGTGGGATTAGGATAGACCTCAACATTTAGATCTTCAATTTGAGTTGAAAATGTTCCTAAATTAATATTCGAAAAGTGATTTTGTTGGAATCCTTGATTAACGAATGCTGCATCATTAATTGCTAAATCAGCAATCGGCTCTCCTAAAGACCAATCTACTGATACACCATTACTTTTGCTAATATCTCCAGCTGTAGATATTAACTGTAAAGGGATTTGCGCTTGTGAAAATGATAAAAAAGGAATGCAAACAAAAATTCCTATAAGCCACTTTAATAAATTTCTCATGTTTTTCAATTTGATTTCTGAATTAAAATTAGGAGATAAAAAATATGATTTTGCTTATCTTTAGTGGCACCCGTATATGATTTAGCAAGAGGTAGGCCTTATTGATTAACCTGTAAAAGACTCCTCTTTTATCTTTTAGAATAAAATTTTGATTCTAATTTTTCTAGTAACTTGGTATAGAAAACATAATCAATGCTTGAAAGGACTATCATAGTATGCCTAATTTTATTCATTCTCTGGATACCTTCAAGTATCAATGCACAAGAATATACATATCATACTTATAGCGTTTCTGAAGGTCTACCAGTTCCTGAAATAACTTGCAGCACCCAAGACTCTATAGGATTCTTATGGATAGGAACACATAATGGTTTTTCAAGATATGATGGTTATAACTTCATAAATTACCTCCATATTGATTCTTCAAAAGTAGGTTATGTGAACAGAATCAGGTTAGGAAAGAATAAAGATCTATTCATTTGCACTAATAATGGATTAGTTGTTAAAAAAGGAAAGGATTTTAATTTTTTAAACCAGGAAATTCTTAAAGGGCAAAGAATTTATGACATTACTATTGATAAAAATCACATTTATTTAGCAAGTACCAAAGGCATTTATAAAAGTTATTATTCCGATAATCACACATTCGAGTTTCAAGCATTTATTTTAAGTAAAGATATTAGTTCAAATTATGAAGATAAATTCCGAAGCTTGAGCTTTGATCCCATTGGTCATAAACTTTGGTTTGGAACTTTGTATGGTGTTTATTCTTACTCCAATAATGATATCCAACAGCATAAAAAATTCCCTTATAAAGCTATAATTACCAGCATATATCATAAAGAAGAAAAAGTCTTTTTTAGTACCAAAAAAAATTCAGGTTACGTTATTGATAAAGGCGAGGTATTAAATTTATTTCCAAAAGGAACAAATGCTAGAAACTTACACATTTCGAATGACGAAATAATTTTTATAGCTAATGACAGCCTGCAATTTGTAGATCTTAATTCATTAAATGTTTTCAGAAAAAGATCATTAAAAGAAAGTGGACACAAGTTTTTTTTGAATGTCTTTGAAGATAGAGAACATAATCTTTGGCTTAGTACTTGGGAGGGTCTTTTAAAAGTTACGAATACCAAATTTAAACAAGTAACCAACCTTAAAAACAAAGAATTTTATTCCATCCTTCCTTCTGATAATTCTTTATTGCTAGGAGCTAACAAAGGAAACCTAAATGAATTGACAATAGGAAATGATTCTATCTCTGTCAACAATGATCTCAAACTTAATTCTCCTGCAGAAATATTTGATATGCTTTGGTTTAAAAACCAATTGTGGATAGCTACTGGATATGATGGTATACATATACTAAATCAAACAAAGAAACCTTTTAAAAAATTAAAAAAGGAATTAGTATATCCATCTGTTTATAACCTGAAAATTATTGGAGGAAAATTATTTGCCCTCACAGATGATGGTCTTAGCATTTTTTCTGATATAGACAATTTTACAAATTATAGCCTAAAAGGTTTTGTAGATATCGTTCGTTTCAAAGATATTATTCGCTATGAAAATGAATATTGGCTATGTTCAGATCAAGGAATTTACAAACTTGTTAACGATGGAAGCTTGGAATTAGTTGAAATGGAAAATCACAACATTACACAATCTCAATTTAGGAACATCATTCCGCTTCAAGGGGGACACTTTTTATTAGCTTCTCTTGATCAAGGGTTATTGCTAGTTAATATCCATGAAGGAAAAATTACATTATTATACAATGTACTCAAACAGTTGGGCATAAAGGATAAGAACATTCTCGATGTTATCATCAATGAAAACATAGCATTTGTATGTACTCATAAGGGAATATACAAGCTTGCAGTTTCAGATTCTGGCAATTTATTTAGTTTGATAGAACAATGTTTAATTAATGATGGCTTTATTAATAATGCCTTCCAAAGCTTAGATGCTAAAATCGTTGAAAATGATTTGTGGGTAGCCACAACAAACGGATTAGGCTATTGGAAAGATGCTGTAATAAAAAATGGTGAAAAATTCCCAACAATTTTAACTGAATTAAGATACGAGGATAATGATCAAGATTTCATCCATTCAGAGTTTGGAAATAAAGAAATATCCATTCCAACAAAAGCAAAAAATATTAGATATTATTTTTCTGATCTTAGCTATACAAATTCCATAGATAATATTTATTTATTCAAATTAGATGATCACAATATGGATTGGGAATCGATTTCAAAAACAAATTATAAAGAATTCCCAAAGCTTCCATCTGGTGATTATATACTAAATCTCAGCAATCAATTAAATGCTGGTGTATCTAATTCTTATCGAATTTCTAAGGCCTTGCCTTTTCATAAGACTTTTCTTTTTTATATACTAGTTAGTCTTCTTACGATTTCTGCTTTATTAGGAATACATCGATTCAGAATGAAGAAAGTAGAGCAAAAATTCAAAAATGAACAAGCTCGGTTACTTGAAATAAATAACTATGAACTAAAAACTTTAAGAGCTCAAATGGATCCCCATTTTCTATTTAACACTTTAAATTCTATTGAAAACTTTATCCTTAAGAATGACATCCAAATGGCTTCTCTATACTTAAATAAATTTTCGACATTAGTTAGAAAGTTCTTAAATCAAAGTAAGCTTGAAAAGATTCCAATTTCAGATGTCATTGAAACTTTAAAAGAATATATTGAATTAGAAATGATGAGGCATGAAGGCAAGTTTAATTACAACATTTATATAGATCCTGCCCTTGATACCGATTTCATAAACATAAATCCTGTGTTAATTCAACCCTTTGTAGAGAATGCCATATGGCATGGATTGCACCCGAAAAAAGGCTCTGGGGCTTTATGGTTAAAGTTCTTTGTAAAAAATGAAGATTATATTATTTGTATAGTTAAAGATGATGGGATAGGAAGAGAAGCTGCAAAGAAAAACAAAATAAATAGTCACCAACTGAAAGAATCAATGGGTCTTCAGTTAATAACTAGAAGGCTTGAAGCAATTAATAAATTGTATAATAAAAAAGGTGGTGTTGTCATCAATGATATAAATTTACCAGGAGAGAATATCAAAGGAACAGAGGTGATTCTAACTCTCCCCATTATGTAATTTTAAAAAAAACATTATATTTAATATTATATTTAATAAAGCCCACTAAAATGAAAACCTTATCCACACTTCTTTGTGTTTTTTTAATGCAAAGTCTTTTGACCCACACAAATGCACAAATAAATATTACTTTATCTATGGCTGACGGTGTAGTTGCAACCACATCTGAAACTGTAACTTTTGGAGTTCCATTTAAAATTGGTCAAGTAACCAGCATAGATCATATTAAAGTAAGCCACAATAATATTGAGCTTGCTATCTCTGCCAGAAAGGGATTAGAGTGGTGGTCCGATGGATCTATCAGATCAGTGAGTATACAAGTCAGAGAGCAAGACATGACTAATGGTGATCTCACGCTCACCATTTCACTTGAAGCAAGAGATACTTCCATGGATTTTATATTCCAAGATCCGTTACTTTTTTGGGAAACTGGATTGGCTTCAAAAGCTATGATGCCTTTTCCTAGAGTTCTTGCATTGCATGATTTGGATTATTTATCTGAATCACAAATTGTTCCTCCATACTTAATTGATTCTGATGTTGACCAATTTGATACTTATCAAAATTTACAGTTTGATGATTGGGTAAAACAATTTTCATATCCTAATTCTTCCAAGGGCGATTGGTTATTTGACAGACCTAGTGCTTTGTTTAAAGCTTATCTAAATACAGGACGCAAAGACATTCTTAAAGAAGCAATTCAAGCTAAACAATTTTACTTTACTTATATTAGGAAAGATGGGCCTCCCCCTAGTGAAGAAGGAGGAATCGGTTGTTGGACTTTCGGCACAACTGCTTGTGCAGATGGTAAATACATTTATACCCAACCAGCAAAATTAGCACTTGCTCTTGTTGGAGACGATTCACAATGGGATAATAATCTAATCACTAATATGGCATTGCAAGCAGATCTAGGTTGGAACCAATATGCCACCAGAGACCCATATGACTCAGAGACTGAAGGATTCACAGAAAGAGGGGCAGGATTAGTTGGTCTTTGCGAACTAAATGCATATGAATTAACAGGTAACACAATATTATTAAATCATCTAAATGAACGAATAGCTAACCTAGAGGACATGCAACAAACGGAGCAGGTCTGGGATATTTCAAATAATTGGATTCCAAAATCAGGAGCATTCACTCATTCTGTTGGGGTACATGAAAATTGGTACTCACCATCAAATGCACCTATAAACAATACAAATGATCGTGGTTTTTCTACTTGGATGAGTGAAAATATTGTCGATTTTCTTTGGCAAACCTATTGGTATACTGGCAATGAAAAATGTCCAGAAATGCTTAGACTTTTTTCTCATGCAATAAATCAATTTGGTTTCACAAGTCTATATGATTATGACAGCCAAACATTTATAAAAAAAATTGAATACTTTTTTGTTCCATTCAAGGGACATCCTTGCATTGAAGACTCTCTCGATACAGACTTAGTATACTTTGGATCAGCTTATGCAAATGCAAATACCTTGGTAACTGAGGAATGGTATGCGCCATTTACAAACCTTCATAATGTCGAAACTATTTTAAGTTTAGCGGCTGGGTATTATTTTGAGGAAGATCCTGAAATGAGAAGAGCTTTAAAATTCAGGTTAGACGCTTTAGATAATTCAATATTTAACAGTGATTGTGCACAGGTTTCAGCAACAAAGAGATTATGGAATTGGCAACATAGGTCAAACGCAAAACGAACTTGGGATTGGATCGATAATGAAATAACTACTACAAACGTTTCAATAAATTCTTCAAACGACAAAAAGGTATCAGTTTACCCCAACCCTAGCACAAATGGGTTTAATATCAAATCAATTAGCAAGATTGAAAAGGTAGAAATATTCGACACAAATGGTCATCTGCTTTTTAAGCAGAATCACCCTTCAAACAAAATAGATTTCCATACTCAAAATTCAAATCTTTATTTTATAAAAACTACCACTACTGACGGAATTTATTTGAACAAATTAATCATTCAAAAATCTTATTAATGAAAGCCGTAATAGTAGATGATGAAAATAAAAGCATTGAAAACCTAACATTAAAGTTAGATAGTTTAAATTTCGATATTGATATTATAAAGGTTTTTAACGATCCTGTATTAGCTATTAAATATATTAATACTAATAAACCAGACATTTTATTTTTAGACATTGAAATGCCAAATTATAATGGATTCACATTACTCGATAAGGTTAAAGATATTACTGATATAAAAATTGTTTTTGTTACAGCATTTGACAATTACGCTTTAAAGGCTTTTAGATACAGTGCTTTTGATTATCTTCTCAAACCTGTTGACATGACTTTGCTTAAAAGTACTTTGGAAAAATACACAACACATCAAAACGCTCAGACCAAAGAGCAATTTGACATATTAAAACAATTAATTTTTAAACAAAATTCTCCGAAGAAGATACCATTAGAATCCATGGAAAAAATAAGATTCATTGCCCCTAAAAACATTATTTATTGCAAAGCAGAAAGTAATTATACGAAGGTAATACTTCAAAATTCTGTTGAGATCTTAGTTTCGAAAACATTAAAGGAAATTGAAAAACTTTTAAGTCCTTTTCAATTCTATAGAATACACCATGGCGTTATCATTAACCTAGAGGAAGTGAAAGAATTTCAAAAGTCTGAAAATTCAGTAATCCTTTCTAGTGGTGTAAAATTGCCTGTGTCTCGAACAAGAAAGAAATCTTTTTTTTCAGTTTTGGCTAACCAATAAAATTATTCGAAATTTTAGAAATTTTAGAAATTTCCATGACTTAGATCTAGGAAGCAACTCCCCCTAATACTCACTCATAAATTCCAAATACTTCTTCAAATCTGGATGAGATTCAACCTTTTCTTCCAGCTTGAATTTTGGAATTCTATACCCTTCGATGTAAGGAATGATTTTGCTGTTAGCAATACCCACCTTTTCTAATTCTTTTTGAAATTGCAAAGCAGTAGAAAAAGATCTGTACAAACCAATGGTATAATGATAGGTACTTTTGTCCATTCTTTTTTCAACCATTGGGTCTGGCTGATTATCCAATATATTATCTTCTAACATTTGCTTGGTTGAAGCAAATTGGATCTTATAAAAAAGGGATTTCGTTGATTTTTTAAAACGGTCTCCTTTGTCAGAATATTGGAACTTAGAAACTTGAGGAGATTCGTATTCAATCTCAAATTCTTCCGTTTCGGTATCAATAAACCTAAATTCAATTCTCCTATTTAACTTCTTGCCCATGGCATTGTCTTCACCGTTTATCTTGTTAAGAGCAACTGGATAAATAGGTCCAAAACCAGTGACTACAATTCGCTTACTATCGATACCCTCAGCAATCATTTCAGCTGCTACTTTTTCTGCTCTTTTAATAGAAAAATACATATCAAAAGACAATGGCCCCTCTGAATCGGAATGAGATAAGAGCAATACACTCAAGCTTGGATACCTTTTAAGGAGCTCAGCGGCAATAGCTATTTTCTTTTTATTATCTGTATTGTTTACGTCATTGTCATCATCAAAATAGATGTTTTTGATTTTTATAAGTTTCTTTTCTTCCGAAACTTCTTCTCCTATTGGTTCTCCAACGCCTGTATTACTTCCCGCCTTTGAGGCAGAATTTGCCATAGCCAATCTTTGCTCAATATCTTCTAACTGAATAAAAGTAATTGGAAACATTGTTTCTTTTTGTTCTTCTCGAGGTGCCTTGAAATAAGCAATGTATAAATCACGAGCACCAAAACCTGTTTTTCTTGAAGAGGTAAAAAATGCCTTCATGCCGTCTTTAGTCAATCTAAAATCTGTATCGTCTTCAGAAGAATTTATCGACAAGCCCATATTCTTTATCTCTGTCCATTCATTGACAAGCTTGTCATACTTGGCTGAAAAAATATCAAAGCCACCGCTACTTCTTCGACTATCATTAGTACTAAAATAAAGTGTTCTTCCATTTAAAGAAAGAAATGGACTAATTTCGTCATAAGCAGAATTTATCTTAGGACCTAGATTGAATGGTGTTTGCCACTCGCCTTCCTTTTTGACGGTAGCATATAAATCGTACCCTCCATAGCCGCCAGGTCTATAACTCGCAAATAAAGTCAAACTATCATTATAAAAGAAAGGCGTCTGATCTCCTTTGGCCGTTTGGATTTCACTATCAAATTTACTTGCAATTTTTACTTCATCCACATTAGCGGAAAAAGAATCTACATAAATTTGCCCCCCAGAGTTTTTCAAGCCTTTATAAAAATATAAGGCCGAACCATCTGAATTAAAATCAATCAAAACTTCATTTTTTGAAGAATTAATTATCCCGCCTAAAGCTTCAGAACGTATCCAGGATCCGTTTTCTAATCTACTGAAATATATATCAGAATTATATCCACCATATTCACTGTCTATTGATCCTGAGGAATTTCTTAATCCCCCTTTAGATCCTTTCCTTGCAGAAGAAAAATAAATTTTTTGGCTATAGTTTGGGCTTTCAACAGGTGCATAGTCATCGTATGCTGTATTTATTGATCTCCCTAGATTCTCTACCAAGGCAGCTTCTTTTTGCAAGG
>CALIAG010000511.1 GCA_938041325.1 uncultured Saprospiraceae bacterium
TCTTGTCTGATTAATTCATTAACATCTTTTTCTATTTTCTGTGCAAGCAGTGTGGGATCAGAGCCATCTTTCAACTTCACATAGGTAGACCGATTGTTGCTGCCCCAAAAATCACCATAGTAGTAAAATCGGAAATACATATCCGCGTTAATATGTGATTTTTCAGATTGATCATCTAAAATTCCTTTAATAATGTACTCGTATTCTCCAGCATAAGTAATCACTTCGCCAATTGGATCTTTATCTCCAAATATACGCTTTGCTAAATCATTTGAGATTACCATGGAATTAGGCTCATCTAATACCGTATTTCGATCCCCTTTCAAAAAAGACAAATTTAAAACTGTAAAAAAAGTACTATCCACTACAGCCGTTTCTTCTATGTACCAGTTTTGACCTTCGTAAGTAACCAAGTTTTCGCCATTGGGTGCGTATCCAGTTGTTTGCTCAACTTCCGGATAATCTGTTGCCATCAAATTTGCCAATTGTGGTGGAGTCCATGCTGTTTCACCTCGCTCACCGATCCGATAAACCCGATAAGTATTCTCAAGGTCAGGCATCCATCTATCTATGCTAAATTCATTGCGGATAAATAGCGTTATTAAAATCGCCAAAGCCATACCCAAAGAAAGTCCTAAGATATTGAGTCCAGAAAAGACTTTATTTCGACTGAGTTGTCTGAATGCGATTTTGAAATGGTTCTTAAACATAATTTTGAATTTAATAGTTTTAGCTTCTTGTTTTCAACATATTATAGTCAAGCTATATGCCAACATCGCAATACATTAGCAGTCAACAAATTACACATTATCAATAAATTCAGAACCCCTAAGATATGTGCGGAAACGAACAAGAGTTGTTCATTAATGAACAGTTCATCAAGATTAAAAAGTCGCTATAAATTTTAACTCGATTGAAAGTACTATGCGTATATTGAGCGTTCAAGAATAAATTCAGAATAAAAAATTTTCTCATGAAAAACTTAGATAGAAGAAATTTTATTAAAAAGTCCACTTTTTCAGCAGCTGTTATTTCAACAGCTTCTGCTCTTGCTGGACAAGGTAGTAGTGAACTGATTAGACCGACTGATGCTCAATACATGGGAGATTTCGCCGCACCTAAATTGGAGAAAGTTAGAGCAGCTTTCATTGGTGTTGGAGCGCGTGGAGGCGATCATCTTAAATTTTCTGCCGCTCTGGAAGGGACGGAAATAGTGGCAATTAGTGATTTGTACGAAGACAATGTTTTGAAATGGAAAGGCGTAGCGGAAGAGATTGGTACGGGTCAAAGACATAAAAAAATAAAGACCTATCACGGGGACGAAAACAAGTGGAAACTGATGTTGGATGAGGTTAAACCTGATGTAGTCTTTATTGCAACAAATTGGAACAATCACGCTCCTATGGCCATTGAGGCGATGAAGAAAGGTGCGCATGCATTTGTGGAAGTTCCAATAGCTGTTACATTAGAAGAGATGTGGGAAATCGTCAACACTTCTGAGAAAACACGGAAGCACTGTATGATGATGGAAAATGTAAATTATTCCAGAGATGAATTGATGTTTTTGAATATGTGCAGAAAAGGAGTGGTCGGTGAATTGCTACATGCAGAAGCAGCCTACATACATGAACTTCGATGGCAAATGAAAGAAGAAGAACGAGGGACCGGCTCATGGCGGACCAATCACTATGCAAAAAGGAATGGCAACCTCTACCCCACTCATGGTCTTGGCCCAGTAGCACAATACATGAACCTAGGGAGAACAGAAGATACCTTTTCAAGCATTGTTTCCTTTTCAACTCCAGCCCTTGGACGAAAAGATTACGCGGCTAAAAATTATGCTAAAGATCACAAATGGAACAAGCACGAATATAAAGGCGGAGATTTGAATACATCCATTCTAAAAACACAATTGGGTCGAACCATTATGGTGCAATGGGATGAAACAAGTCCACGGCCTTACACTCGTTTGAATTTAGTGCAAGGAACCAAAGGAGCTCTTGCTGGTTTTCCTACTCGGGTTGCCTTAGAAGGTGGCGTAGAAGGCTTGACAGAAGATCACCACCGTTGGGTGCAAGGCGATCAATTGGAAGTCTTGTATCAAAAATATGATCATCCACTTTATACTCGATTAAACAAAGCTGCGAAAGGAAGTGGTCATGGAGGTATGGACGGAATCATGGTGTATAGAATTATAGAATGCCTTCGAAATGGCTGGCCGCTTGACCAAAACCTATATGAAGGTTGCTTTTGGAGTGCCGTCGCACCTTTGAGTGAACGATCCGTGGCCAGTGGTGGAGCACCTCAGAATTTTCCAGATTTTACTCGAGGCAGTTGGAAAAATACCAAACCATTAGGTATCATTCAATAAAGATTTTGGTAATTTAAGAGTGAGTTTATCAGGATACGGGAAAGATTTAGAATCCCGCATCATGCTGATAAGCTGCTGTATTGGTTGTCCAAGAAATAGTTACTTTTGCGTTATCAAATAAAAGAGAATTCCTAAGGTTATTTAAAATATCAAATCACAATGTCCTGTTTTCAGAATTTCATAAAAGATATTTCAAATATTCCCCTCCCTGAAAAATTTACTTTTCCTTTTTACTATGACCCACATCCGTTGACATTAGTTGCAGCAAAAGAATTACAGGAATATTTAGAAAACCAAACGGACTTTGTACACAATTTTGGTTTAGGTAAAAGCCAAGTTGGTAGCCCATTAGGAAAAATGTTTGGTGTATTAGTCGTTCAAAATAAACAAAATCAACTTGGCTATCTCGCTGCATTCTCCGGAAAATTAGCAGACAAAAGTTTGCCTGAAAAGTTCGTTCCTCCTGTCTACGATATTCATGCTCAAAATTCTTTTTACAAGGTTGGTGAAAATGAAATAAATGCCATTAATAAGCAGATTGAGGATTTAGAACAAGACCCGCTGCTTAAGGAAAAACAAGAAATTGTAGCTTCAAAAACTTTATTCGTCAACAAAATTTTAAAAGAAGAAAAAGACAAATTAAAGTTGACAAAAAAGGATCGAAAAATTCGACGTGGCAAAGCCCAAAACACTCTCCCACCACAAGAATTCACAAGCTTCAATAAAACCTTGGCAGACGAAAGTATAAGCGGTCAATTGCTCTTTAAAAGAACTGCTGCTGCGCTCAATGAAGATCTCCAGGAAGTTCAAAAAGAGTTGGATTTCTTCACGTCAAAAATAGCTGCACTTAAACTGGAAAGGAAAACAAAATCTGCCATTCTTCAACAAAAAATATTCGAAAATTATCAATTTTTAAATCAGAAAAGTGAAAGGAAAAAACTGACCGAAATTTTTCCGAAATTCAGAGAACAAAAGCCCCCTGCAGGATCTGGCGATTGTACTGCTCCAAAATTATTGCAATATGCTTTTCTGAATGATTTAAAACCAATTGCTATGGGCGAGTTTTGGTGGGGAAAATCACCGAACACGGAAATAAGAAAGCATAAAATTTTCTACCCAGCATGTGGCGGCAGATGCAAGCCCATTTTAGCACATATGCTAGAAGGAATGAAAATGGAAGAAAATCCATTTTTAAAAAATCCTGCAAAAAACAAAGAACTACCAATCATTTTTGAAGATGATGCTCTTGTCATAATCAATAAACCTTCGGAATTTTTATCCGTTCCAGGAAAAGAATTAATTGATTCCGTTTATACTCGAATGAAAAGCTTATTCCCAGAAGCAACGGGTCCATTAATCGTGCACCGATTAGACATGTCTACCTCTGGAATACTCATATTGACAAAGACAAAAGAAGCGCATAAATTTATGCAATATCAATTCATCAATAAGACGATCAAAAAACGTTATGTAGCCTTGCTAGATGGAAACATTGAGCAAAACGAAGGAAAAATTGATTTGCCTTTGCGAGTCGACTTAGACGATAGACCCAGACAATTGGTCTGCAATGAACATGGAAAAAAAGCATCAACCAAATGGGAAGTAGTTGAACGTATTGAAGGCAAGACCAGAATCCACTTGTATCCAATTACTGGCAGAACACATCAACTAAGAGTCCATGCTTCGCACCCTTTGGGGCTAAACACACCAATTATTGGAGATGATCTTTATGGTGAAAAATCGAATCGATTGCACTTACACGCTGAGTATATTGAATTTTTACATCCCTCCACAAAAGAGAAAATGAGTTTTGTTGTCAAAGCTGATTTTTAATAAATTTTCCATCTAGAAAATCCAAAATCGCAAGCTGTTTTATAACAATTTTACTAAACAGTATTTTAAAGACTACTTACACCTTAAGGCGACAAAGCAACACAATTACATGCCTACATCTGTTCTTTTTTCGTTTTTACTTCTTCAGTAACCAAACCTTGTTATTAAAAAATATATTCCTAGGCGGAAGTTCAATAAAATTGAAGATTTAAGAGCAACATTTAGAGAAGGTCATTCGTAAACTATTTCATATAGGTTAAATATAAAATTCTTCTTACTTTTCTATTTTGAAAAGAGAAATTTTGAATACTTTGCTATGCGTAGTTTACTTTTATTAACCCTTCTTGTTTGCATGCACAGCTTGCAAGGTAAAACTACGTTGACAAACACCATAAGCTGCGATTCCCTAAATAATATTATAGACGAGCTTTTTACTAAAACAACCATTGACGATAGTGAAACAGCTGATTTATCTAATCAGATCTACCATCTTTCTATGGATAAGCGTTGTTCGTGTTTGGCAAAAGCGCTTAATCTTCAAGGGTTCCAATATTATGGAAAGAACGATCTCACCAAAGCAAAAGAATTGTTTTTCCAAGCAGAACATATACTCAAAAAGAGTAATCTTCAACGAGATGTTTTAGCTAGAAACCAATTATTTCTAGGGCTTATTTACGTTTTGGAACGCAACTTCGAAAGTGCGATCAAATATTTTGGAAACAGTAAAAATATTTACGAGCAAATTTCTGATCGTATTGGAATTGCTGATGCAAGTTTGAATCTGGGCTTGGCTTATCGCGAGTACGGAGATTTAGGAAGTGCAAAACTTCAACTTGAAATGGCTTATCGAGAAAGTACAGCTACTCAAAAGTTAGATTTAAGAGGATATTCTCTTCAGAATTTAACTCAACTTTATATTAAAATGGGAGAGTTTGATAAAGCGATTTATTACGCTGATCTGACAGAGAAGACTTGGGAAGAATTCAACTATCCAAAAGGACTATACTATGTGAATATCATCTATTCTGATATTTACGAATCTACAGGTGATACTAAAGCCCAAATAGAGCACTTGCAAAAGTCATTAAAGTATGCTGAAAAGTTAGACATTTATATAAATAAACATATGGCATACTTGTCATTAGGCAAGGTGTATAAAAAAATAAATGAAATTGAAAAAGCTCAAATCAATTTTGAAAAGGCACTTTCAATTAGTCAATATTTCGAAAAAGAGGAATTCGATGTTTTGGTATTTAATCTTTCTAATATTTACGAGAAGAAAAAGGATTTCTCTAAAATGAAACTCTTAATGAGTAAAATGATTGACTTCAATGCAGCATTAATTGAAGATCGAGTAATAGAATCCAACAAATGGGTAAATTCCCAAAACTCCTTAGAAGTCGTGAAAACGGAAAACAAAGAGCTTTCTGCTTCGAAAGAAAAAAGTGAAGCACTGGTCAAAAACCAGAAAATCTTCATTGCTTTGTTCCTTTCGCTATTTATAATCATTGGTTCTATAGCATACTACCTTTATAAACAAAGCAAACTTAGAAGTCAATTGATTGAAAAAATTCGAAATCAAAACACTGCTTTATTTGACGTCAACCTTAAACTTGAAAAATCAACTGAAACAATAAAAAATCAAAATTCAAAACTAGAAGGCAAAAACGAAGAATTGAAAAATTTTGCTGCAATTGCCTCTCATGATCTAAAATCTCCAGCAAGAACGATTATCAATTTTACTGGTTTATTAAAACGAAAATTAAAACGAGATACAGAGCCAGAAGAAATTCTTTCTCTTGTTGAAAGCATAGAGAAAAGTAGCCGGAACATGTATGCTTTAATTGTAGATTTACTCGAATTTGCAAAACTAGAAAAAGCACCATTAAATTTAAGAATGTTCGATGCAAATGACTTAATCCAAGATTTGCTTCTAGACATGCAATCTGCTATAGATGAAAAGAATGTAAAAATAGAAATAGAAAATTTCCCACTTCAGATGGTTGGAGATCCAATAAAACTAAAGCAAGTATTTTTAAACTTGATCAACAATGGATTGAAGTTTACGAAAGAAGATGTGAGCCCTAGTCTTGTGTTATCAGCAGTAGAAAAAGAAGCTGAATACGTCTTCCATGTAAAAGACAATGGCATTGGAATCGAAGCTGAATACAAAGAGAAAATATTTTCAATGTTCCAGAGATTAAACACTGCAGAGAAATATGAAGGAACAGGAATCGGTCTGGCAATTTGCCAGAAAGTAATCGCGCTCCACAAAGGGGAAATTTGGGTTGATTCTGTACTACAAGTTGGAAGTACTTTCTCCTTTACAATTTCAAAATCTTTAAAAGCTGAAAGCGCTCCAGTTGCAAAGGCTTTTGCTAATACCTAAATTAGGTTTATTCCCAGTATTCAAATATAAAAATTCATCCACTACGTTGCGTTGATGTACATTGACAATAAAGTATGAAAATGATGGACTCCTTTTTCCATGCTAGGAGAAAATCTTCCTGAAGTATAAGCGCGAGATTGTAAACCTTTTTGAACTCCTTCCACCACAAATTCATCTTCTCTTTCCACTTTATCTAAACTTGCTCCAGCCCCTGAATCCAGCTTTGTTTCATCATAGACATAAGAGACAAAGGAGACTTTGGTTTTTTGTAAACTAAGTGGTTTAACAATATTTATAGACAAACCCCAGGGGTAGAAATTGAACATGATATTTGGAAAAATCCAATAGTAATAAGCCGCTACTTTTTTGCCATGATCAACATGCCCCGGAGGCAGATCAAAAACCTCCTCTGCTCCATCCGCATAACCTATTTGTAAATTCACATGATCATAAATCTCTGTAGTATAATT
>CALIAG010000512.1 GCA_938041325.1 uncultured Saprospiraceae bacterium
GGCAAAAGGGGTGGAGGCCCAAACAGAAAAACTAGTGGAGGTTTGCCGAATGCGGAAAACTCCTATTATCGTTTTTATAAATAAACTGGATAGGGAAGGAAAAGATGGGTTTGATTTATTGGATGAAGTGGAAACCAAGTTGGGGATTACTGTAACTCCGCTAAGTTGGCCCGTAGGCATGGGACAACGTTTTCAAGGGGTATACAGTTTGTATGAAAAAAACCTAAAACTCTTTCGCCCTCACGGAAAACAAGAAACAGAAGATACCATTGAAATTACAGACTTGCAAAGTCCGGATTTGGATGCAGCAGTTGGCGAAAAGCCCGCAGACGAGCTAAGAGAAGAAACGAACATCATTACTGAAGTTTATCCAAAGTTCAATCGACAAGATTATATGGACGGGAAAATATCTCCAGTATTTTTTGGTTCTGCGATCAATAATTTTGGGGTCAAGGAATTGCTAGATTGCTTTGTTGATATAGCTCCTTTTCCGTTGCCTCGTACTACTGAAGAACGGCAGGTGGATCCGGGTGAAAAAACCTTTTCAGGCTTTGTTTTTAAAATTCATGCAAACATAGATCCGCGACATAGAGATCGAATTGCTTTTATGCGAATCTGCTCTGGAACCTTTGCAAGAAATACGAACTACTTGCACGTAAGGCAAAATAAAAAAATGAAGTTTTCTAATCCAACGTCATTCATGGCTTCAAAGAAAGAAGTCATTGAAGAAGCTTATCCTGGTGATATTGTTGGACTTTATGATTCAGGAAACTTTAAGATTGGCGATTCCATGACAGAGGGGGAGGTTTTGAACTTTATAGGAATTCCGGCTTTTTCGCCAGAACAGTTTCGATTCGTAAATAATGCGGATCCGATGAAATCCAAACAATTGAATAAAGGTCTAGTCCAATTAATGGATGAAGGGGTTGCCCAACTTTTTACAAAGGAAGAAAACAATAGAAAGATTATCGGTACAGTTGGAGCACTTCAATTTGAAGTTATTCAATATCGATTGGAACATGAATACGGAGCTAAGTGTACCTACGAAGCAATCAATCTTTTTAAAGCTTGTTGGATAGAATGTGATGATCCAGTAAAACTTAAAGAGTTTATGAAACGTAGAAGAAGAGATATTGCCAAAGACAAAGATGGAAAACTGGTTTTCTTAGCTGAATCTTCTTGGTTATTGAATCAGTCAAAGGAAAATTTTCCGGACATCAAATTCCATTTTAAATCAGAATTTTAAAGTATAAAAAATAATAAGATAGAATATCACCTAATTATGTCAGAACAGTTTAAAAAATTAGTTGCCCACTGTAAAGAATATGGATTTGTATTTCAGTCTAGTGAAGTATATGATGGCTTGAGTGCAGTATATGATTATGGTCCATACGGGGTGGAGTTGAAAAACAATATCAAAGAATATTGGTGGAAAGCGATGGTTCACAACCATGAGAATATTGTGGGGATTGACTCTGCAATTTTCATGCATCCAAAAACCTGGAAAGCTTCGGGTCACGTAGATGCTTTTAATGATCCTTTGGTTGACAACAAAGATTCAAAGAAAAGATATCGTGCGGATCAATTGATTGAAGGCTATGCAGAAAAGATTGAAGCTAAAATTCAAAAGGATGTAGACAAAGCCAAGAAAAAATTCGGAGATGATTTTGACGAAGCTCAATTTCGTTCTACGAATGGACGTATAATTGATCGGCAGAAGAAAATTGATCACGCCATCAATACCATGAATGAGTACCTAGGTGCTGAAAACATGGAAGGCCTGAAAGCTTTAATCGAGGAATTGGAAATAGCTTGTCCAGAAAGTGGTTCACGTAACTGGACGGATGTTCGTCAATTCAATTTGATGTTCTCTACTCAGCTTGGAAACGTAGCAGGGGAGGAAGGCAAATTGTATTTGAGACCGGAAACTGCTCAAGGTATTTTTGTCAATTTCCTTAACGTACAAAAAACTTCTCGACAGAAATTACCATTTGGTATCGCTCAAATTGGGAAGGCATTTAGAAATGAAATTGTTGCAAGACAATTCATTTTCAGGATGCGTGAATTTGAGCAAATGGAAATGCAATTTTTCGTACGTCCGGGCACTCAAAAAGAATGGTTTGAAAAATGGAAAGAGGCTAGATTGGCTTGGCACAAAGCAATTGGCTCACCAGCAGAAAAACTGAAATGGCATGAGCATGAGAATCTGGCTCATTACGCAGATGCTGCAGTAGATATTGAATTTCAATTTCCATTTGGTTTCAGAGAATTAGAAGGCATCCATTCTCGAACGAATTTTGACTTAACAAGCCACCAAGAATTGTCTGGCCGTAAAATTCAATATTTCGATCCTGAATTGAATGAAAACTATGTCCCTTATGTTGTAGAAACTTCTATCGGTTTGGACAGAATGTTTTTGGCAATGATGACCAATTCATTAAGGGAAGAAACGGTTCCTGATGCATCTGGCAAAGAGTCAACGAGAGTTGTGTTGAAATTGCATCCTGTTTTGGCACCAGTGAAATGTGCAGTTTTGCCATTGGTTAAAAACAAACCTGAACTGACTGCTAAAGCAAAAGAGGTATTTAATTCCGTGAAGTTTGCATTCAATTGTCAATATGATGAAAAAGATGCAATCGGTCGACGATACAGAAGACAAGACGCTATTGGAACGCCTTATTGTATAACAGTGGATTTTGAGTCATTGGAGGACAATATGGTTACGATCAGAGATCGAGATTCCTTGAAGCAGGAACGCGTAAGTGTAGAGGAGGCGAAAGCAATGGTGATGAAAGGAATAGACATGTCTGTCTTGTTTGCATAGCTACTGTTTCAATAACAATACGTTTAAAAACATAGAAATAAAAAAGCCTGACAGAATTCTGTCAGGCTTTTCGCTTTAAAATAGGTCTTCGTATAAAGGGATGTTCAGAAAATACGATTAATCCTTTTTCATCATTTCGATTTTGTTCAACAACAATGCTCCTTTCATTAAGAAGTCATCGTGAAATTCTCTGAATTCCTGGTGAACCATCAAAAGTCTAACTGCGTCATAAGCAGCTGCACCTGGTTTGATTTGCTTAGCTGCAATAGGGTGCAATCGGTATTGTAAATTATTAGAACGCAATGAAGTATGGTCGAAGTTGAAATTAATTACTTTAGCTAATTTGTTTAAAGAAAACAAGTAATTGGTTTCAGCTGTGATTTCTTTTTGCATATCGACGATATTGTAATTCCGGAAATCTACTCTTGCTTTTTCGCAAAGGAATAAATCACGGTTACCGTCAAATGTGATCAAATCTCTAAATTGATATTTTCTCATGTTCTTCATAAAGAACTTTTGCAACCACATTTTTGTATTACGTAGTTTTGCAAATTCTCTATCAAGATCTTGTTCTCCTAGTTGGAAAGCTTCATCGTATTGATTTACTCTTCCTGTTCTAAGATTGATGACTTCTCTTAATTTACCAATAGTGTTTCCCAGTTCATTAACTTTAGAGGAAACGCTTACGATATTGATGTCAATGGTGTTGTTCCAGCTTTCGAGAAAAACCCTTTTAGAATGGGTTTCAAATACTAGTAGAGAAGCTTCGGCTATGGCATAAAAATTTGGATATCCCCCGTAAATGTTCCCATATTTTAACTCTAAGAATGCAATGTTTTCGTTCACGATTTCAGTTTGTAATTTGAGCAATTAGTGAAAGACCTACCCTGATTTTTGGGTGTTTTGTTGTTTTTTATTTTAAAATACTAAACTATCAAAAAAATGAAGCCTTAGTGCAGAATTTAATTATTTCTTTTGGTAGTAGGAGATTATTTTGACAAGGTATCTACTTTTTCACCCAAAAAGACCAGAATCTTTGAATTTCAGGCTTTTAGATATAGAGTAAAACTATTATCTCATCAGAATTCTCTTTACAAATGTAATGATTATACAAATAAAAATTTCCCACTTTCATAGATTTTCTCATCATCTGCATAAATTTCTCCACCATTTTGCATATTTCCTATCATATCCCAGTGAATTGTCGATTGATTCATTCCGCCACACTGAAGATAAGATTGACCAATTGCCATATGAATAGTTCCCCCAATTTTTTCATCAAATAGAATATTCTTGGTAAAACGCGAAATATCATAATTTGTCCCGATTGCAGCTTCTCCAAATCTCCTTGTTCCTTCCAAGGCAAAAATCTGATTTAAGAAATCCTGGCCACGTTTTGCTTCCCACTTATCTATATAACCGTTTTTTACCCAAAGCGTAACATCTTCTACCTCATGTCCCATATAAACAGCAGGAAAAGAAAAGTTAACCACCCCGTTCACAGAGTCTTCAACAGGAGAGGTGTACACTTCACCGGAAGGCATATTGGTTTGTCCATCAGAATTGATCCAAGTCCTTCCTTTAGTGGAAAACGAGATATCAATCCCAGGTCCTTTGTACCTAACCTTTTCGGTAGCGTTTAAAACATCTACAATCTGCTGTTGATGTTTACGCACATTCAACCATTCCTGTATTGGATCTTCTTCAAAGAGTTTACAAGCTCCGTAGACAAAATTTTCATATTCTTCCAATGACATACCTGCATTCTGAGCAGCTGCCAAAGTTGGAAATTGACATAGGTTGCGCTTTAGCTCCCTAGTAGCAGTACGCTTGAAATAAGTTTTTGTTACGGCCTTGTTCGCATCTTTGCGAATGCGTGATTTTTCCGGATCGGAATTCTGATCTTCTCTTAAGTTGAAAGGAGCACGGATGTATAGATAGGCTTCAAATTCCTCCATTGCTTTTTTGTAGAATGGAGATACGTAATTCAATTGTTCTTCTTGAGCTTCTGCAAGAAAGATGCGTCCTTTTTCTCTGAAAGCTAGGTTGACTTCTACATGTCCTCCTGCGCGAATAGCAGCTCTGTATACTTCTCTTACGAGCGGTTCTGCAAGTGTACTACTTTGAATTAAAAGGCGCTCTCCAGGTTTGATTTCCAAACAATAATTGACCAACAAGTTGGCGTATTTGGCAAGGATAGTATTCATGGAATAGGTTTTCGGTTTTGTTTAAAAGTTAGCATCTAAATTACTAACGATAATCACATTACCAATGTTTAACTTGATAAGGATATCTTATTGTATACAATTCTTTAATTTTTACTTCCATCAATGCCCTTAACTCACTGATATTTTCTTTTTTAATTGCTGAAACGAAAAGATTCTCGTGCTCAAACTGATTCTTTAAATTTTCTTGAAGTTCTTTTTCTATTTCCGCACGGGTATCTTTGTCGAGATAGTCATCAAAATAGCGTTTTCTATAAAGATCAATTTTATTGAAAACTAAAATTGTTGGTTTATCTAAAGCATCTAAATCTTTGAGTGTTTGATTGACGGTGTTTACATGGTCTTCGTATTGTGCATGGGAAATATCGACCACATGCAAAAGCAAATCAGATTCTCTGACTTCGTCCAAAGTTGATTTAAAACTTTCAATCAGATGGTGAGGCAATTTCCTAATGAAACCAACTGTATCACTTAAAAGAAAAGGCATGGTTGTAAAAACAACTTTTCTGACTGTAGTATCTAGCGTTGCAAAAAGTTTGTCCTCTGCAAATACTTCAGATTTACTGATTACATTCATCAGTGTTGATTTACCAGCGTTGGTATAACCCACCAATCCCACGCGAATCAAATCGCCTCGATTTCTTCGTTGCGTGACATTCTGTTGATCTATCTTTTCTAATTTCTTTTTCAAGAAAGAAATTTGATCTCTAATAATCCTTCTATCTGTCTCGATTTCTTTTTCACCGGGCCCTCTCATTCCAATACCTCCACGCTGTCTTTCAAGGTGAGTCCAAAGACCTCTCAGCCTTGGCAACATGTATTGCATTTGGGCCAATTCAACTTGGGTTTTCGCCTGAGCAGTTTGGGCCCGTTTGGCAAAGATGTCAAGTATCAAACTACTTCGGTCAACAATTTTGACTTTTAATTCTTCTTCTATATTATTGACTTGTTTGCCGGAAAGGTCATCATCAAAAATAACCAAGGTGATCTCTTCGTGCTCTTCAATATAAAGTCTAATTTCTTCTAGCTTTCCTGAGCCTACAAAGTATCTTTGGTCAGGATGCGCTAGTTTTTGAGTATATCGTTTGATAGTTTTGGCTCCAGCAGTTTTTGCCAAAAATTCCAGCTCATCCAGGTATTCTTTTACGAGTTCCTCTGTCTGGTTTTTTTGAATAAGCCCTACAAGAATTGCCTTTTCAGTTTTGCGATGTAAACCCTTCCTTTCTTTTTCTCCTTTGTTCCATTCGTTCGCCATTAAATTGGATTTCTTTTTATTAAAAAAATAGACGCGTACTCAATAGAGTAGCTTTTGAATCGCATTCTTGATTTTGAAATAGAATGCCTTGGTCTGAGAGCAGTTTTATTATAGCTTCATTGTAGGTGCAAATTTAAGTTGCAGATTATTAAAACTGAAATTTAGTGAAATAAGTTCCGAAAAACGATCTTTTTATCGGACCCAGTCTTTTGGATTTAGTCGGAGTTTATCTCTCCATACCTCAAAGTGCAATTCTGATTTGCTGGATTTTGGATCGTAGCTTAAAATGCCAATGGTTTCTTGTGCATTTATTTGATCTCCTTTTTTGAAAAAGACTTCTTCTAGTTTTGAATAAACTGTATAGTAGTTTCCATGTTTGATAATGATCATATTGTCAAAACCCGGAATAAATTGAGTTGCAACAACTTCTCCTTTGAAAACTGATTTTACAGCTGCTTGCTTAGATGCTCGAATATCGATTCCATTGTTCTTTATTTTAATTTTTTTCAAAGTTGGATGCGCTTGTGTTCCAAAATATCCTGTTACGACACCTTCTACTGGCCAAGGAAGACGACCTTTATTTGAACTGAAATTATTGGTCAACTTACGGGTGTTTACAGGCGTTGCACTAGAAGTAGATTTGCTATTGTTCAAAGCCGCTGGGCTTCGCGCTTCTTTTCTATTGGCAGCAACTTCCGTTCGGATAACGCCTTCTATTGCACTATTGAGCTTTTGATGGGCCTTTTGTTTTTTGGCTAGATTAGAACGCAGTCGACTTTCGTCAGAACGCAAAGTTTTTAAAACTTCAATCTTATCCTTCAATTCTACATTTAGCAATTGTTGTTGTTCTTTACTGGTGGCCAACAAATTTTCTTTTTGAATTTTTTGCTCATTCAATTGAACTCCTTTTCGCTCTAGCATTTTCTGGGTCTCCACAATTAAGTGCGCTTGCTTTTTGCGATAAGCATCATAGGTTTTGATATAGTGCCATCTTTGAAAAGCGTCATTGAAGTTGTCAGCGGATAAAATGAAAAGCAATTTACTATGCGTCATTTTATGTCGCATGGCTTTTCTCGCCATGATTGCATATTCTTCTTTCAATCGGTTGATGTCATCCGATAACGAAAGAATTACTTCTTCGTTTTTAGTTAAATTGGAATTCGTGAATTCTAATTCTTCTTGAACCGTTTTTATAAGTTCTTCTCTTTTAGAAATTTGAGTTTGAAGAGTCGTGTACCTGTTTAGCGCAGACTCCTTTTTCTTACCAGTTTCAGCCAATAATTTATTGGTAATCTTGATGTCGGAAATTAATTGTTTCCGTTTAGATTCCAACGATTTTCTGGTCTGAGCAAAAGAGGAAGAACTAAAAATAAGAATGATTAACAGACAGCCAACCATTTTCTTGAAAAAGGCAGTGTGTGTTTCAAGTAGCGTGAAAAAGGAAGAGGAATAAACCTGTCTATTCAATTTTTTTATATCGACTAGGAATTTCAAAAATCATGCTTTTAGGAACGTTAAATTCAGCATCGGTAATTTTTACTTCAATTGCAACGTTTCCCAATTCCGCACTTTTCATATTGATATTACGAAAATACGAAAATTTTTGGGGACCAGTGGTACTTCTATAATCATCAAGCTCAATATCAAGACTTTGACGATTAAGTTGGTCCATATAGTTCATTTTTGCAAGGGAATAAGAATTTCCTTTCAACCAATGTTTAGTTGAAAAATCTTTGTCAATGGCTCCGGTCAATTTGTACAATGGATTTTCAATACTTGCATCGGTAGATTCTACTTCAGGAAGAATTAGGACATTGCCATAGATCATTTCTTGCAAAGATTCGAAGCTAGCCAGAGATTCCATCTGCTTGGTTTCTTCAGAATAGACTTTTGGAAATCGGAATATTTTTTCAAGGTAAGAAAAGTTTGTTCTAGCGTATTGGCGGTTGATCCTATCAATAAGAAAAACAGAATCTGGTGTGATTAAGACCCGAGCAGCTTCAATGTTGAATTTTTTGACGTTCATCCAAATAGCGCTGTCCTTTCGCACTCGAATATTGGCTATGGCGCTGATGCCTTGATATTCATCTTTGTATCCTACACGAGCTTTGAGACTCAACCATTCAAAATCTATTGGTTGATCTACAATCTTTTTATGTAAAAATTTATTGGTCTTTTTCTTAAGTTGTAATTCACCATCAATAACTTTAGAAGTTTTACAAGCACTTAAAGAAAAGAGAAAGAAGAAGGATAGGAATGCGAAAAATTTTGATGCTTTGTTCATAGTAAGGGAAGGATAAAAAATATAGTCAGACTGCTAAGCGTCTACTCATATAGCTTTCGGTCAGTTATCTTTTTGTTTAAAATTTCATTTTTAGAACCCAATTGCAAAGCTTTTTCCCAATAGTCCAAAGCTTCATTTTCTTTGCCCAAATGAAAAAGAACATCACCCATATGTTCGTTGATGTCAGGATCTTTATCTCCTCCGTTGCTCATTGATTTTGTTAACCAATCTTTTGCAGCAGTATATTCTCTCATTTTGTACAAGACCCATGCGTAAACATGTTGACCCGTTTTTTGATTGGGTTGCAATTCGTTCGATGTAGCAGACATTGCTTTCGCTTTATCCAGTTGCGCTCCTTGTTCTGCCAAACGGTAGCTGTATGTGTTGAGTAGGTTGTAGTCTTTAGGATTGATTTTCATAGCATCTTCAAAAGCAGATACCGATTTGTCGTATTGCCCCATTTGATGATGTATTTCTCCAAGTCTGGTCAATACATCGAATTGAAGACGTGGCTTTTTACGCGACATCAATAAAGACTGACGGTACGAATTTACAGCATCTTTATTATTGCCTAACGAGCTATTCGCAATACCGTTGAAATAGTATCCTTTCGCTTGATTGGGGAATAGGTCGATAGCATCTTCAGAATGCTTCATCAAAGCAGCCGAATTATTCATTTCGACATCGATGTACATTACTTGTTCCCAAATCGCAAAAACGGACTTATCCATTTCGAGTGCTTTTTCATAGGAAGCAAAAGCTTCTTCTGTTTTACCGGTATGATAAAGCAAGTCAGCGTGAGCAGAATGTGCTTTCGCTTCTTTTGGATGAACTTGAGTTAAAACATTGGTCAGTTCCAAGCTTGCACTTGCGAGTTCTGCATCTTCTTTCTCCGCGATTTTAGTTATGAATGGAATAAGTTCTTTGATCTTTATATCAATATCAACATCCTCTTTTTCAAAAATATTTCGAAGAGACTGAAGATAGCTTACATCATGTCCGTTCTTTTTCAAAGAACCAGCCATTGCAATTTTTGCTTTTGGATTGTCGGGTTCTCTTTCGAGTATTTTTAAGTATTCTGTTTCGGCTTTATTGGCATCTCCAATTTGAGTATAATAGCCCGCTAATTGTAGTCGGAAGTCAGTGTTACTAGGATAAGCATTGGCCAAAGTTTGCAATTCAAGCGCGGCCTTTTTTTGATTACCCATTCCAAGATAAAGTCTATGCTTTTTCAAACTAACTTCTTCGGAGATACCGATTTTCGCTTCCATTTGATCGTACGCTTTAATGGCGTCCGCTGGCATATTTGCTTTGACTAAATAGAAAGCCCATTTGGCATAGTAGTAATCGAGATTTGGATCTTTTTTGATCAGATCTTCATAGATTTGAGCGGCCTGTTTGAATTTGCTCGTTTTTTCAAAGATATCTGCCATGAACATTTGGTACCATTCATTTTCTCCATCTAAGGCAATTGCCATTTTAATAGAGCTAAGTGCCTTATCATCATTATCAAGTACGTCGTAAATCCTTGATAATTCGTACGCAGCAGCATGATTTTCAGAATCTTTTTTTAAAACTTCTTTGTATAGAAAGGCAGAATTTTCATAATTCCCAAGTATTTTTTCTCTATTTGCTTCAATAAATACCTTTTGGATATTCACCTCTGCCTCAGATACTCTAACCTGAGCTAAAAGATCAATTGGTACCCAAATCGAAGTGAAGAAGGATAAAATGAGAAAAGCTACTATACGGAATATGTTCATAATGAGTACTTTGAATAATCTCCGATACTAATTTCGGACTTTTTACCATCATAATCAACAAAATTCCCCAGCATAGAGTTGCTTAAATTGGCATCTTTTACTGAAGTTTCATTTTGAATGATACTACTAACAATAACGGAACTATCGATGATCGAATTGTTCCCTATTGAGACGTGTGGCCCAACTATCGAGTTTCTTATAGAAACGTTATCACCAATATAACAAGGCGGAATGACTACAGAATTGACCAATTTAGCGGAAGAAGAGATGGTTGCATCCTTGCTTTTCAATTCTAAAACCCGTTTGTGCGTGTTGATAACAACCTCTTTATTTCCACAATCCAACCATTCTTCAATAATTCCTGATTGAAATTTGGTTCCATTTGATTTGAGTAACTCCAATGCTGTTGTGATCTGGAATTCCCCTTTGTCTGTAATGTCATTGTCGAGCATGAGCTGGATAGTGTCCTTAAGAGAGCCACCATCTTTAAAATAATAAATCCCGACAATAGCTAAATCTGAAACAAAGACAGGTGATTTTTCTACGAATTCTGTGATGATATTCTCTTCATCGACTTTTACGACTCCATATGAAGATGGATCTTCTACTTTTTGAACCCAAATAATCCCGTCGTTTTTAATATCAAAATTAAAATCTGCTTTGAAGAGTGTATCTGCAAATGCGACAATGCATTTTCCACTCAAACTATCTTTTGCACATTGGATAGCATGCGCAGGTCCGAGTGGCTGATCTTGGGTATAAATAGAGCATTTAGCGCCAAGGCCTTTTGCAATCTTTTTTAATTGTTCTTCTGCTTCCTGACCAAAGTCACCAATAATAAATGCAACTTCTTCAATAGGTTCATTGCAGCCTGCAGCCAGGTCTTCGCATATTCTTTGGACAATCGGTTTGCCAGCAATTGGTGTAAGCGGCTTAGGAATTGTGAGTGTGTGTGGACGAAGTCTTGAACCACGTCCAGCCATAGGTATAATGATTTTCATACAAAGGGTGTGTTCTATTTTAATTTTCTAGGGTAAATACAGCGCAAATATATTACTTTTTTTGCTGGATGCTGTTTAAAATTAAATAGATGAATTATAAAATAAGTCCTTTTATCCCCTGAGGGAATACTTTTGAAACGGGTACATTTTTAATAGGTTGCAAGGAAGAAATGGAGGAAGGAGATATTTTCACAGCAGATTGGAAAATCAAAACTTTATCCTTTAAGGGTTTTGAGGATTTTATAAGGGGTAGAAAAGTATTTACTCACTTGAAAGTAAGGCTCTTGTACAGCCCCAAATTGCCTTCGAACCCTTTCAATGCTAGGAATGATGCTGCCTTCGAAGTCAAAGATATTTAGACCCAAGACCTGCTTTGTGTATTTGATTGCTTCCCATACTAAAAATACACCTGCCCCTGAATTTCTAAGACTTGGATCATCTCCAGCCAAATGGTAATAAGCCCTTTGGTTATCCCAGATTAAGTAAACAACAGAGTGGACTTTGTCTTCTTGATCAACAGCAAAGAACATTTTACGTGCATTATTTTCAACTAAAATTTCATCGTATTTCTTCAAATAGTCAAAACTAAATGGAAAAGACATGCTTTGCCGGTCAAAGCTCATTTTTTTGACTTTATAAAATTGCTCTAGAGACAAATCCGTTTTACAAGTCACCAATGACGCTGCTTTTTTGATTTTGTTGTTTCTATAATCGCTGTTGAAATTATTATACACGGCTTCTAAATCACTTAAATCAGGAATAACGTAGGAGTAATAAGTGGTTTGTTGGAAATTCGCCCAATAAAACGGGAGCCAGTTTTTTACAGCGTAATGGAAGTTTTGAGAAAAAAAATCACTTTTCGGCAAGCGATCGATGAAATCCTTGTAAATCTTAATTTCATGCCTACGTCTCCTCAGCTCCGGAATTAAATAAGGGCCCATCATTTTGGTCATCAAAGGCATGATCGAGAGCTTGAAAAACATTTTTTTCTGAATGTAATAAGGAAGACTTCCGACTATCTGGTTATTCTTTCGGTGAAGCAAAACATCCCAATTTGCCTCCTGAGTGACCGCATCCAAATACCAAGCCTGAGAAAAGATGGGCATCTCTTTCTGACTTTTACAAAATTCGCGATATGCTTCCTTGCTATTCAAATGTGAGTTTGTTTAACTTGCAGCTTATGTTGGACAGGCTACAAAATACGCTTTCTGTACATGCTGCAAAATTAGCATTCTGTATCCAAAATGAGTCATTTACTTATTTTGATTTAGAAAGACGTGCTGCAAAGATTGC
>CALIAG010000513.1 GCA_938041325.1 uncultured Saprospiraceae bacterium
CGCAAAGAAGCAGAAAGAAAAGTAATTGAAGCACAAGCAAAAGCAGATGCGAACAGAATTCTTAATGCATCATTGACTGATAAAATTTTGCAAGACAAAGGTATTGAGGCAACACTCGAACTTGCTAAATCTCCCAACTCCAAAGTAGTGGTTGTTGGCGGAGGTGATGGAGGATTACCATTGATCTTAAGTAACTAAAAATAACAAATCTATAGTTTTATAAAAAACGCTTATTCGATTTTAAATAATCGGATAAGCGTTTTTTTTGATATTAATTTCGTTTCACAAAACGTATGGAATGGAATTTAAGCTTTCGAAGCTTGTTTGTTTAGCAAATAAAAAATCCTGAATTACAAAGACAAGCTCGAGTCGCGTACCATTTTTAGCATTAAATTTTATATTTTTTTTCCAGAATCGCAGACGCAAAACCTTAGAGCTCCAGAGGAGCGAGATCTTTTTAGAATTAAATTTCAGTAGCATTTTAGCGCCGTAGGTGCGAAATCTATTGATTTACAATGTACACAATCTCCAAGGTTATAGAAAGGATTAAAATCCTGACATTAATCCTTATCTACGTATTCCTTCTTAATCACAAGAGCATACATCTTATCTTCCAGTTCTAAATATCCTTGTTCAAAACAAAAATGATAAACCTTTCCCGCTCGGGTCTTATAAATATTTGTTAGGTAGTCAAATTTAAATCCTTTAGCCAAGAGCTTATCTCTATGCACTTTGCTTTTCCCCTTAGGATTGAGGCTCACCAATATCCGTCTATTCTTCCGTAAAATATTGGTAATATTTCGCATATAATTGTTCACATCGCCATTCAAACGATTGTTATGCGCACTCCTACATTGGTCTGAACAAAACCTTTTGTCTCGACGACCAGTCATTTTTTCTCCACAAATTTCACATTCTTTTTTCATAATCCCTGTGTGTTTCCGTTAACAAACGATTTCAAACGTTTACAAACGAAGCTAATCAATTATTATACGGATAACAAAAAAACCCATCAGATATTTGCATTATCAATTGCAGTTAGGTATTCAACAAAGTACTCATACAACAGATATTTACCTGGCTGCGAATTTTTTAAAAATGTAAAATACTAATCATGAGTAATCTAAAAAACAGCGTACAACTTATCGGGAATCTAGGACAAGACCCAGAAGTTAAATTATTAGACAATGGCCGCAAATTGGCTAAAATAAATATTGCAACGAGCGATTCTTATAAAAATTCAAAAGGGGAAAAAGTCACCACCACCGAATGGCACAATTGTGTCGCTTGGGGCAAGACAGCAGACCTCGTTGAGAAGATGTTGAAAAAAGGAAATCAAGTTATTTTAAGAGGTAAATTGACACACTCATCTGTGGAGGACGAAAGCGGCAACAAGAGATATTATACTCAAGTTTTCGTTAACGAATTCGTTCCTCTAAGCAGAAACGCCTAAAGGTTGACAACGTGGGGGAAAGCCGCTCAAGCAATCCCCCACCTACTTTGTCTTCTTGTTTATAAATTTTCATGCTAATAACTAGCACCTTTCCATTAAAAGAGATATATTGTACTACGTAGAACTTGGTATTGAATTCCATCTCATTAATTTCTACACTTAATTTACACACACCAATCACTTTCAAGCGTAAGCTCGTTCCAAAAACTTCATATACTAATCTGAACAGACCCCTCGTGTTTTCTTCGGTTTACCTGAAGACACTCTTTCTGGTTTGTACAACTTGTTTTCAACCCAAACGATACTAATATCTACGTACCTAGTTTCTTGCTTGATTCGTAAGAAATTAATTTTAAACAGAGAACAAAACAAAGTTAGATATGAATTACACAAGCAAAACAAGAATACTTGTTGCTGAGGATAATCAAATGTTCAGAACTGCAATCAGCTGTTTACTGAATAGCAAACCTGAATTTGAGGTAGTTGCTCAAGCGAGTAATGGGGAAGAGGCTATTGAAAAAAGCTTGAATAATGATATTGACATCATTATTATGGATGTTGATTTACCAAAACTGGATGGATCCCAAGCCACCAGAATAATTTTGGATAAAAAGCCTTCTATTAAAATTTTAGCCCTTACTTGGAAAGAAGATGAATTGAGCGTTGTCAAAACTGTCCGTGCAGGTGCATTGGGTTATGTTTTGAAAAATACTTCTTCAGGAGAATTGGTATTAGCTTTAAAAGCATTGTCCAATGGGAATAGTTATTTTTCAAAAGATGTTTCTCAAAAACTTTTAGCACAATTAGACCCTACAAAGTCAAATCAACGAGCAGATACTTTTAAAAACAAAACCATCACTCCTAGAGAAATGCAAATTCTAGAATTCATCACAGAAGAATTGACTAATAAGGAAATTGCAGAACAACTTTTCATCAGTCCACGCACGGTGGAGACCCATCGAAGAAATTTAATTCAAAAACTAAAGGTTAAGAATACTGTTGGCTTGGTTAAATATTATTTGAATATCCATAAACAGTCTCACGCAAATCTACTCAATCAAAACATTGTATAGCCTTTTATTTTAATACCATACAATTTCAGTTTCTTATCTGACTTCATTTTAGAAAAAGGAAATGTTATGATACTCTCTGGAGAGAAACCTTTGCTGATATATAAGGAGTAAGAACATAAATGTAAAAACACAACTTTATTGCAATCCTCATGACAGTTGATGTAAGTTCCTATGGGAACTAAAGGTGAATAAAGCAATTCTTATTCGCCTTTTTTAATAGTTTCTAACGTAATTTTTCGGTAGAAAAGAATAATACTCAGTATTTATACACGACTACGTGTAATTACTGATTGTAAAAAATACGTTTTCTAGGTATATAATTATCCTCTTTATTAGAATACCTTTGTAGCGAGCCCGAGTTATTTTGACCCACCGTTCCTACCCGAATAATCTCCCAGTCTCAACCACCCAAAGCAAATCTCATTGCCACTTGAAAACATTGGAAGATAATTTCAAATCATTTTAAACATGGTTTGATAATTACCAATTGGCAACTTGTCAAAAAATCGATTTTACAGCAACATCTCAGAAACCAAACGAAAATCTTAATTTTTTAAAAAATTCTAAATTAAAAACATGAAAAAAGTACTTTTATTTTTCGTAGCGATTATGACTGTTGGTATGCTAAGCGCACAATCTAACATCAGTAACTTAACTCAAAACGGCGGTGAGAACAACGCTAACGTTACTCAAGTTGGATCTTTGAACAAATCTTTATTGGTTCAAAACCAGGATGGTAATACTACTGACGTAAGTCAAAGAGGTAATGATAACGTTGCTGAAGCTCAGTCTACAGGAGGGAAAAACGAAATCTCTTTAACTCAAGTTGGAGACCAAAACGCAGGTGTTAGTTTAATTACTGAAGCTAACTCTACAGCTTTGATTTCTCAAGATGGTGGTAACAACGTTGTAAGACAAGAAGTAGGAACTTCAAACTCAACAGCTTCTGCTATTTCAGAAGGAAGTGGTAACAAGATTATCCAATCTATGGTTGGAACAACTAACAACTCTTCTGTTCTTCAACAAGTAGGAGACAACAACTTGGCAACAACTGCTCAAGATGGTGAAAACTCTAACGTATTCGTTGACCAGATTGGTAACAACTCTGCTTTTACAATTGAGCAGACTGGTGTTTCTAATAACTTAGGAGCGCGTCAAGAAGGTAACAACAACGTTATCGGTGTAACTCAAACTGGTGGTAACAACTACGCAGGTGGAGAAAACGAAGTATTACTTGACCAATTCGGTAATGACAATACTTCTTTATTGACTCAAGAAGGTGATGAAAACGCAAGTGGAATTTACCAAGTTGGTGATGCTAACTCTGCAATCAACTCTCAAGCAGGTTTGAGCAATAACTCTGTTATCGAACAATTAGGTAGCAGAAATGCTGCAACGGTAACTCAATCAGAGAACTAGTAACTTTTAAGATTGAATTATTCGAAGAGAGGAATTATCCTCTCTTCTTTTTTAATCTTATAGAGAAGTTCTTTTATGAATCCAAAAAGAATTTGTCCAATACAAAGATTTTTGGGTTTTTAATCAACTTCTTAAGTAACTTGCACATAAATACAGATCACATGGTTGTTAGACTTTTATCTTTCCTTTTCGTTTTTTGTTTTGCGTTGACTTGTCAAGGCCAGCAAATTTCTGAAGATGATCTTCAACAGCCAAGTGATCTGTTATTGCAAGAATTGAATGCCTACGGAAACGATTCTTATATTCTCCAACAAGGAAATGAAAACTATATAAACCTTGAGCAAAAACGCTTAGGAAGTTCTAAAGCCAACTTGGCTCGTTTGCTTCAATCAGGAGAGTTTAATGTGATCAGTGTCGTTCAAAATGGTAGTGGAAACCAAACTGCTGTTATTCAAGATGGTAAGAACAATAGTTATAACCTTGAACTTCTCGGAGAAAACAACAATATTGTAGTTATCCAAAAAGGAGATGACAATGTTGTCCTTCAAGAACTGGTAAACATAGATGATCTTAGGATTGAATTTATACAGGAAGGAAATGCCAATGAAATAATCCAAACAGCGGAGGGTTCTGTCGAAAACCGCGAATTTAAAGTTACTCAACAAGGTGACAATATGCGGTTGATTATCAGACAATCTACTCCTAACTAATTGTATACAAATATTATACTCCCTGCACATTTAATATTTTTTCTGCTTTCTTAACAGTTTTCTCTTTTACGCCTCCCGTTTTTTATATCAATCAAAACCTCGTTCAGATGAAAAGATTGTTATATATAATAACGATTTTTATTGTGAGTATAAACCTGACTTCAGCGCAAACTGAAGTCAATACTTCTGCATGGTTAGATATAAAAAATCTGGATGGGGATTCTGTCTTATTGGGACATTTCCAAAACAAATCAAAAAGAGTGTTGCCTTTATGGTATCAAATAGAATTAAAGCTAAAATCTCCTGCAGGAATCATTAATAATAACCAGGAAGGAGCATTTGTGGCGATGCCTTATGAGAAACTAGTCTTATCAGAAGTTATTCTCAAAACGCCAGTTCCTTCTGCATATATTTTTACCCTTCGAGTTTTCGAAGATGAGAAATTATTACATACTGATATTATTCAAAAGGGGAAAATGGTTGAAGAACAAAAGGAAATTATTACCTTTACGAAACCGCCAGTTATACCCTCCCCCCCACCTAAAAAGGAACGAACACAATCTCTTGAAGATCTTGAAATAGATGGTTTAATTATAGATGAAACACGAACTAAAACAGGTCACGATTTTTACGATTTGTTTTATAGAAAATGGGTCTCACCCAAAGACGCAAAAGACTACTTAATTACCATCAAAGAATTACCATCTATTGGCAGGGCTTCAAGAGTTTCTATTACTGTGAATGACCAAGAAGTTGTACGAAGAGCGGTAACACCGAGAATAGAAATGGTAGAAAGTGCTGCCGTTCAAAGTATTGCTTACGTAAAAAGACATTTACAAAAAAGAGAATCCCTAAAAGAAAGTCTTGGGAATGAAGATCAAAAAGGCTCTGGAATTTTTTAAAACAATAGATTATGAACACATTAGTAAAATCAATTCTTTGTATCGCTATTTGCTTATCATTTACGTTCAGTATGAATGCGCAAGACTTCGTATACAAACCAGTTAATCCTAACTTTGGCGGAGAAACTTTCAACTACCAATTTCTTTTGCAATCAGCACAAGCGCAAGATTTAACAGAAGATGAAAATGCTTTTTCTTTTGACGACAATAGTACTTTAGATGATTTTACTGAAAGTTTGAATCGTCAATTGCTAAGCCAATTATCAAGACAGCTGGTTACGAATCAATTTGGCGAATCAGGACTCGAAGAAGGCCAATACACCATTGGAAATTTTCAAATTGATGTAAATACAACATTAGAAGGATTGTCAGTTACTATTCTGGATTCATCAATTGGAGATCAAACCCAAATAATTATTCCTTATTATTGATTTAGAGTTAATAAAGGCTTAATTTTCGGTTCCATTCCTCCCAAACAGTTCAGTCGCCTCCCTTTTTAGCACACACACCAGTATTTTTCTTTCATTTATTTAATTGAACTTGATTCGATGCAATCGACCTATCGAACATTTTATTGCTTATGCGCTTTGGTGTCCTTTCTGATTCTTTCAGGATGTGGTACTCTCTTGCATCAACCAATTACACCAACACCAGCCCGACTAGGAGAAATAACGCAAAGTACTTTAGCGCTTACTTCTCTTCCTGAACCTAAAGAAAAAGTCGTCGTCGCTGTTTATAAATTCCGAGATCAAACCGGCCAATATAAACCAAGTGAAAACGGAACGAGTTGGTCGACAGCTGTAACTCAGGGAGCCACAACCATTCTATTAAAAGCTTTAGAAGATTCCAATTGGTTTGTTCCAATTGAAAGAGAAAATGTAGGCAACCTTTTAAACGAAAGAAAAATAATTCGTTCAAGTAGAGCTCAATATCAAAAAGATGGTGATCAAGGATTACCTGCTTTACTCTATGCAGGACTT
>CALIAG010000514.1 GCA_938041325.1 uncultured Saprospiraceae bacterium
CTGCATTAGCGTGCAAGCTGCATTGACTGCGCGATGCCGAATTCTAAAAAAAAGAAAGTATTACTGACGTTTCTTTCGTTTAAAATCAGGCAAACATTTTCCCTACTGATGTGATCGTTTCTTCCATTGTCGGAGGAGGAATAGGATATTTGATTCCTTATTTACATAAAAACGGATAAGAGAATTTGAAACTAGGTTTATCAGACAAAGGGACTTCTTTGATTTTAATTTTATAAAATTGATACTTTTAGAATGTAATTTTCAAGAAAGTGAATCCAAAGTTATTCGGATTCACTTTTTATTTTTTAGTAAAAAAGAGATTAAGCTTACCAATCTAGGTGAGCAAGTACTTCTCTATCAAGTGCTTTTAGTTGCTGAAATTTGAAAATCATCGAATAAATAATTTTTGAAATTCAATTCTTTAAATCTCTCTTTGTTTTCTTCACGTTCTGCACTTAACTCGATTTCGAAAGCTACATTTTTATAATCTTTTTAGTCCCAATTTTTCTATTATTCTCATCCCAAAATTGAACAAAATACAAACCCGGCGAATAAGTAGAGACGTCTACATTTTCTTGATCGAGAATATTGTTTTTAAAATCTATGATCTGACCATTTGCATCCAAAATTGTAAATGAATGTAAAGCGCGATTTCCTTTTATCTGAAAATAGTCTTGAACTGGAGAAGGAAAAAGTGTTATATTTTCTACCTCTTTTAAAATCTCTTGAGATGAAGTTATGACTTCTTCAATACCTGGATTACTGTTTAAAACTGCCCAATTTCCAATGAAAGATCCAGGCAATACTTCAGTTTCTTTCCAATACAATGTATCTCTTAATGTACAGATAATCTCTTCTGTATTGTTCGTAATAATTATGGTAGCTGTCATTGAATCAATAATCGGAATAGAATGATTGAAAATTACCGATGACTGATCAACAAAAGCGCCAGAAGTTGTTTCAGCGTGAATTAGCTCGCCAGAAAAGGATCTGACTTCCCATTCAACAATATTATCCATGCCTGAAGGAATATTAAAAAATCCAGCATTGTATAATTGAATCAATGTCGTATCCGATGAAGAGATTTGGACCGACAAAGTTGAGCATTGTCCGAACGAAAATAAACTAGTAGAAACAAAAAGCAGTAAAGCAATGATTTTTCTCATGTGAAAAGAGTTAGGCTTGTAGGTTATTATTTTGTTTTTTAATCAAAATAGATGATTTATTTAAACAGAAAGCGTATCAACTTTCTTGTCTTAGTATAATCAAACAATCTTTGATCCAAGATAATTTGTTAGACTGATTGAAAGAAATAATCTCAATTTGCTGATCTTAAAAAGAAACATCACTTACCGTATTGGGTGTTTTTTTATTAAAAAATATCAAGTTTCTCACTTTGGGAAAAATGGATACTTCAATATCATAACATATTAATTATAAATAGTTTTCATCAACCATGCTTGTCACAATTCTGAAATTGAATTTGCAGGGCGTAATTCTTAAAGTACACTAAATCAGATTGTTATGAAAAGAAATATTGAAATACGAATGCTTTTCTATGTCATGTTTTTTACACATATGATTTCTTGGCCTACCTTTTGTCTTTAATCTTTTATAATTCTTTTTATTACCCTCCATTTTATTTTCAAGTAGAAAAACTTCGTCCCTGATTATTTTCTAAAAAACCTAATATTCAAATAGACATGAGATTAATTTTTATTATCCCATTTTTCTTTCTCTCTTTTACACTCTTCGGAAGCATTAACCCAACAGGCGATCTTCGCATGGAGGTTATTGCGGCATACAACTTTGTTGTTGACTCAAATAGTCCAACAAGTGGTCCGAGTAGCGCCTATGTTGGTGTTGAGGTCTGCAATGACGGTACAGATGATTTAACAAATGTTGTTGTCAATATTGGAGATTTTAATGCTGGTACACCCGGCGTTTATCCTGTTCGTACAAATGCAGAGCATGGTTATGATGGGGATTTGTCTTTCGAACATTCAGGTGATTGCGACGGTACAGATGGTACACGTTTCATAGGTACAATACCTGCCGGAGAATGTGTTACTCATTATTGGTTATTAGAATATCCTGTTGTGGATAATGCAGGAAGTTCTGTCGTTGGTGGGAATACACTTAGTGATGATCTTTGGCTCAATTTTGATTACTGGGCAACGGCTGATGATGGAGCAACGCCATTAGCTGCTGATGATACTTGGACTGTTACTATGCGTTCAATGATTTCTGCAATGGCTAATAAATCTGCACCTAATGGTGATAATAAAGTGCCTAGTGAATATTTGGATGCAATTGAAGGAGAGTTGGGATGGCGACCAGATATTGAAACTGCCTCAGCAGGTTCCAATTTTGAATTAGAGGGAATTTGGTATGACTTGGGAAGAATCAATAAAGGATATGATAATGATGGAGACTTTATTCCAGACTATAATGTTTTTATGCAGCCTGTTGGCGATGCTTCTCAATTCGATGCTTGCTGTTATAGATTAACTAAAACCTATGGCTTGATCATCGTAAAATTAACGGATGGTACAGAACACTTAATTCCTTTTGAAGATCAACTTTATTTTTCTAATATTCCAGATAATAATAATGGTGCAGTTGGACTCGTATTTTATGAATTTTTACCAATAAATGCACCTTGTGCTTCAAATCTCACTCCTTATCAATGTGTTGCATCGGGAAGTGATAATGAAAAATACAATGGAGATTCTGGATCTAGTTTTGGTGCTGCAGGTTCAGAAGCACCAGATATTACTTTTGATAAAAGTGGACCTGTATCTTCTGGCGGAGTTTTACCAGTAAACTTAACTTATGAGTTGAGCCTTACAAATAACGAAGCTACTCCTGTTGGTTTACCATTATTCAGTATGCCTTTAGTAATTTCAGATGCTATACCTGCGGGAACAGAATATGTTGCAGGAACGGCTACTTCAACTGGCTTACCTGCCACAACAGTTTTATATTCTACTGATAATGGCGTGACCTGGGTAAATTCCGAGCCTCCTGCTAATACCGTTACGAATATTCAATGGTGGTTAGATGATGTACTTGGAGCAGCTGCTTCGGTTACGGCCTCTTTTGACGTAACAATCCCAAATACCTATATTGCTCCTCTTGTAGAAAATGAAGCTGGCGTTGGGTTTGGATCAAATGATCCATTTATTACTGATGATGCAGTTACAATTGTTGAAGGCCCGTATTCTATTGACGGAACGGTATTCAATGATGATGGAGGGACTACCGGTACGCTTGGAGAAGGAACTCAAGACGGAGATGAAGGAACGATTGGAAACGTAATGGTTGTTTTATTTCTTGATTCGAACAATGATGGTATTATTGATATTAACGATATTCCATTAGACACAGTCTATTCTGATCCAGCTACTGGAGCTTATACCTTTGAGAGCCTTCCAGATGGGAATTATCTGGTTAGTGTCGACAATACAGATACTGATATTCCAACTGGATATGGAGCGACAACAGATATAACAATCGAAGCAGATGTTTCAGGTGCCAATGTCAGTAATATAGATTACGGATTTGGGCCTTCATTAAAAATAGAAAAAAGACTGACATCTAGTGATCCAATTTACGAGGATCAGTTGGTTACCTATGAAATTGAAGTTAGTAATCTGATTGGAGGTGTGCCTCCTGTTGGACCTGCTTATCTTGAAGCATGGGGAACAAGTGCTGGTGCACCCAATGGCTATAACAATTTTACACTGGCGGATCCATTTGGTTTCGTACACGATAGTGGGGATGGACCAAATGGTACATTTGATGGAGGAGATGGATCTTCAATTCTGGAACTAACTACCTTCCCCAATTTGACTGGAATTCCAGATCCGGGAACTGCTATAAATAAGGTGGAAATGGTCGTTACGTTCTATATTGTAGGGGTCGTTAATAATGACGAATTGAGAGGGAGACCTAATGATGATGGTTCTGCGGGAGATTTTGTAAGTATTCCAGCGTCTGTATTGCAAAATTATGACGACGGAGTTACCTCTGCAGCAAACCCTGTTACGCTCACAATTGATATTTCTGCTGATGCCAATGTAGCAACATGGGCACAATTGACTGGATCTCAATTTTCAACTCAATTTGGTATCAATACAGTACAAGGAAGTGACGGACACGAAATATGGATTGATGCAATAGGAGTAAGAGTATACCATGACGGTGCTGTTGCGTCTACTTTACCTAGTGATGCTTGCACAAACATTGATCCTCTTACAACTTTAAATCCAGTTCCATTATCGGATACTTATGATCCAAATCAATTGGAATTTGTATCTGCTTCTGTTATGCCAGATGTTGTTGATGGAGGAAGTTCACCAGCTTCTTTGACTTGGAACAATATAGGACCAATTTGCGGAAGTACATCCGAAATAATTGAAGTTACTTTTAGAGCAAAAGCACCAACAGCTCCGGCTACAGGTGGAGAAATAGTTACCAATACAGCTTCCGTTACAGGAGCTACTTTTGCTGGAGGCATACCAGCCAATGATGATACCGACACAGCAGATGCTACTTTGCAACCTGCGGGTTCAATAGGAGATTTAATTACAAATTCAAATACAGGTGCAGGAATTCCTGGAATCATGGTTTACTTATGTAGCGGAACTGTCACTCCATGTGATGCTTCTAATGCAGTAGCTTCTATGCTGACAGATGCAACTGGTAATTATTTGTTTGATGGATTATTGGATGGGGATTATACCATAGGCGTGGATGTGAGTTCCATTCCAGGTACTCCTATTCAAACTTCTGATCCTGATGGCACAATGGATAGTGAAACAAATATTTCAATTGTGGGAGCCAATGATAACTTACTTGCTGATTTTGCTTATGCCGTACCAAATGCCGTAATAGGAACCGTATGGGGAGACATGAATGGAGATGGTTTAGTTGATGCTGGCGATAATGGAATTGCTGGAGTAACGGTGACCTTACATGATTGTGGTGCAGACGCTGTTTGTGGAAACGGAGACGATGGGGCTGATGTTATAACAACAACTGATTCAAGTGGCGCTTATTCATTCGGAGATTTAGCAGATAGCAATTATTCAGTAGAAATAGATAATACGTCAGCACCACTTGGAGCTACTTACAGCAATACAATGGATCCAGAAGGTGCTTCACCTGGAGATAATAATTCAGATGTGTTTGCAGTAAGCGGTGGTCAGGTATATAGTGGTTATGATTTTGGATATAATGAAACAGGAACTTCCAGTATTGGAGATGTTCTTTTTGTTGATTGGAATGGCGATGGTTTACAAGATGTAAATTCCGATGAAGGTATTTCTGGTGTAACCGTCAATTTATATGAAGATTCAAATGGCGATGGAATTATTGATCCTGCCACAGATGCACTCATAGGAACAGTGACTACTGGAACAGATGGACTTTATAGTTTTGATAATTTACCCGCGGGAGATTATATCGTTTTAGTAGATGAAAGCACTTTACCAGCAGGAACGGCCAGTCAGACTGGCGACCCTGACGAAGTAGGTGTTTGTACGACTTGCGATGCGATGTCAAGCGTGATCGGAGTGGACGGTACCTCAACTTATAATGATAATGATTTTGGCTATGCTCCATACGGTACTGGACAAATTGGAGACAATGTTTTTGTTGATTCCAATAGCGATGGTATTCAAGACCCAACAGAAACTGGACTTTCCAATATAGATGTTATTTTATACGCCGACTTAGATGGGGATGGTAATTATACGCCAGTAGATACAGTTACTTCAGATGCGAATGGAAATTATTTATTTGAAAATTTACCTGATGGAAATTATCAAGTATTAATTGATCCAGCGGAGACCGATATCCCACAAGATCCTTATGGAAATGATGCGATAATTACCTCTTCTGCAACTCAAGATGTAGTTGTTTCAGGAGGTGAAGTAAGTTCGGTAAATGGCACGGCTTGTACTTCTTGTGATATGACTGTAGACTTTGGATATGCCTTTCCAGCAGCAATTGGAAATACTATTTTCTATGATAATAATGCAAACGGAACGCAAGATTTAAGTGAGACCGGCATTCCTGGTGTAACGGTTTACTTATGTGATGTAGCATCAGCGACTTGTGATGCTTCCACGGCAATTGCCACCCAGGTAACCGATGCAAACGGAGAATATTTATTTACTGGAGTGAATGCAGGCGAATATAATGTCGTCGTAGATGCTAGTACTTTACCAGCAGGAGTTAGTCCAAGTGCAGATCCAAATTCAGATGGACTAGCTTGTAGCGACCCTGATTTAATTACCTATGGTTATGATCCTTGTGATGATATGGCAGATAGTGTATTGGTAAGTTACGGTACGCAGCTTCTAGGAATTGATTTTGGATATGAACCAAGTTCGGTTATCGGTGATTATGTTTGGTTGGATGTAAATGGTGATGGTATACAAGATAGCGGTGAGCCTGCTATGGCTTATGTTGATGTAGTGATTACACCATTAGCGGGTCAGGATTTAGGAGCAGGAGCTGGAGTACCAGTTACGGTAACTACAGATTCAGATGGTGCTTGGTCATTCGCCAATTTACCTGATGGAGATTATACCGTAAGTATTCCAAGTGCACCTGCGGGATACACTGCGGGATACGATGCGGATAGCGGAAATGACAGTAGTACCGCTTTCACCGTAACAGGCGGAGACGTTACAGATACCAATAATGCCTGGTGCGCAGATGCCGCAGGTTGTGATTTTGGTTTGGACTTTGCTTTCGAGCTTGCTGGGTCAAATACAATAAGTGGATCTGTTTGTTTAGATGATGGTTCTGTCGATGGAGTTTGTTCTACAGGAGGAGAAACAATGTTACCAGGAACAACAATCTATTTATACAATGATGACAATACTTTTTTAGGATCAACGACTGTTGACAATAACGGAGATTATTCTTTTACTGGTTTACCGGATGATAATTATTTTGTAGTTATCGGTACGACTGCTAATCCATTTAGTTTGGCCGGGCTGACTACTGAGGTAAGTGATACGCCAGCTAGTACAATAACGAATACAGGAACTAGTATCTATCAAACAGTTCCAGTAAGTGGAGGAGAAATAACTAATGTTGATTTCGCCTTTCAAATAAACGTTGATATTGATTTTGGTGATTTGCCGGGTCCATATCCAACAGCATTGACAGATGGCCCTGTTGGAGCTTATCATATTTTAGATGACCCAACCAGCGTTTTTCTTGGTACTACTGTTGATGCGGAAACAGCGCCTATCAGAAACTTAACTGCTACTGGTGATGATGCGAATGGATCAAATGATGATGATGGTATAATCTTCAACAGCACTGATGCATGGACTATCGGAACAGATGGTGGAAATATTGACCTTACGCTTGGTGGCATAAATACGGAAGGTTATGTAGTCGCTTATATTGACTTCAATGAAGATGGTGATTTTAGTGATCCAGGTGAAATGATTTTGGATACTTTATTGGCGAATGGAACGCATGCTGCTTTGGTATTCGATATTCCAGCAGGAACTGACCTAACGTCTGGAAACATTCTTTACGCTCGATTCAGAGTATTTGAAGAAAGACCTGCTTTTCCACAGTTTGCCTATTCAGGAGAAGCAACGAAAGGAGAAGTGGAAGATTACAGAATTGTAATTGATGAAATTGTAAATACAACTTTGCCGATAGATGATGACGAAATAACATCTATGAATACTCCAGTAGATGGAAATGTTATGACGAATGATTTGGATCCTCAAGGTGATGGTTTAACTTTTACTGGATTTGACAATCCTGCTGATCCGGGTAGTTATGTAACTACAGGTTCTGTGGCGACAATTCCAGGAACAGATAGTGAAGGAAATCCTGTTATAGATGCCGGAGATTTGACCGTCAATCCAGATGGTACTTATTCCTTTACACCAGTTGCCGATTTTGTTGGTACTGTAGAGGTGCCTTATTTACTTTGTGATGATGGAACTCCACAAGCTTGTGAAACCGCAATTTTACAAATTGAAGTACTTCCAATTTCTGATCCAACGATTACATCTTCAAATAGTCTTATAGCTATCGATGATGATAATGTAACCTTTGTAAACGTCCCTGTTTCTGGTGGTCTATTGAGTAATGACAATGATCCTGAATCAGATGCCATCTCATTTATTGGTCTTGATGATGGAACGGGAAGTTCACCAACGTTCTATCAAAATACTGGAACTATTACGAATATAGTAGGAACAGATATGGACGGAATGCCTGTAGCAGATGCAGGAGATTTGGTAATCAACCCGGATGGTACTTATACCTTTACACCGACTACCGACTTTGTAGGTCAGGTAGAAATACCTTACGAGATTTGTGACGATGCGACTTCTCCGATCTGTGTTATTGCAACACTGAAAATAGATGTACTTCCAGATGCAAATCCCGCGGATAATAACCCACCTTTTGCTGGAGATGATTTTGCATCAACTCCGGTAGATGCACCAGTAGATGGAGATTTTATTGGAAATGATACAGATGTAAATATGGACGAAATAAGTGTCAATGGAACACAGATTGATCCTACTGATCCCGCACCAACTTCTATTGGAACATATCCTACGGAACAAGGTGGAACGATCGAGTTGTTTTCAGATGGGACCTATACTTATACACCGTTAGCGGGATATATGGGACCAGATAGTTATGCGTATGAAATTTGTGATATCACAGCAGTCGATCCCAAACCACTTTGTGATTTTGCTACGATAAATTTATTGGTATTGCCAATTTATTACGATTTTTCTGACCTCGACGCATCCATATATTTGCCAGCTTCTCACCAAGCGGCAATAGATAGTGATGGCAACTATGTTCCAGATGCAATTAATGCATTTTGGCTAGGAGACATCGTGGATTATGAAGCGAAGGAGACTTCAAATTCATCTGCCACCGGAGATGATCTTAGCACGGTAAATGATGATGATGGTTTGATAATCCCAGAAACTTTGACAGCAGGAACTGATGCAACATTTACCGTGACCGTTAATAGTAATACAAGTGGTAAGACTGTTCATTTCGGGCTATGGATAGATTGGGATAATAATGGAAGTTTTGAAGCTTTTTATAAAGATTCTGGCGTTACCAATAGCCCAACGGATGTGGATGTGCTAGTCAGTGTGCCGGTGACTTATACTGGTGGTATTGCTAATTTTAGAGTTCGTGCTTTTGATGCAGAACCAGTTGCTAGTGACTTTAGTGGAGAAGTGAAAAACGGAGAAGTGGAAGATTACCAAAAAACAGTTGCTTTACCGGTTGAGTTAAGCCGATTTGTAGCAACTGCAGAAGGTTGTCATATCAATTTCAATTGGACTTCACAAACAGAAGAAAATTTCTCACATTATGAGTTGGAACAAAGTGAAAATGGAAATGACTATACACTGGTAAAAAAAGTTGAAGCGCAAGGAGGAACTCAACAACAGCATTATCAGTTTTTCCATAAACAAGCTTTGCCAAAAGGGTACTATCGTTTAAAGATGGTGGATATTGATGGTAGTGTTGCTTATTCCAAAATTCGACAGGTCACAACAGATTGTGATGAAGAATTAGGTTTAATTTTATACCCAAATCCAGTACCTAAATCAAGTGCGATTAATGTGAAATTCTTTGCAAAATCTTCAGATGTAAACTTGACATTCATGGATATGCATGGTCGAGTATTAAAAAAGATCTCTATTGAAAATTTAGAAAAAGAATGGGCAACAGTAATTATTGATTTAGACGACTTACCTTCAGGAAGTTATTATTTGCATATTGAAGACCAAGGATACCGGATTTCAAAAGCATTTATTATCCAAGAATAGTAAGACTAAATATAAACTTGGACTAGTTGTTATGAAAATAATTAGTTTGAATTAGAATAAGCTTAGGAACACGGTGGTTTAAAAATCATTGTGTTCCTATTTTTATGTCAGGTCAATTTTGTCTTTATAATTTGATGAATTTATTCTTGCGAAGTGAGTTCTTGTTATCAATAAATAATGACAACGAATTTATTCCATTAGAGAATGTACTTATGTCAAATTTCTTGTTGGTCCGAACAGTACCTTGCCAAATTTTTTATCTATTCATAATGTAAATATTCCAATAAGATTTAGACTCCAAGCTTTGATTCTTTTTGTTTTTTAAAAACTCGAAATTTCTATACTATCTAAAAGATCCCGTAATTCTTTGTTTTTAATTTCACTCTTAATTTTATCTATAGCAATTATTTTTTTCCCTTCTTTTGTTTTGATGCATATTCTTTGATCATCATAAAATACACGCATAATTTCTGCCATTTGGACTTCTTGTTTCTTTTTTAGAAAACCTTCTCTCCAAATTATTTTTCTAGAATCGATGCTAAGGAAATTGAGACCTTTTGGTAAAAAGAAAGATTTGAAATTTTGTCTAGTATTTGTTATCTCTATAATGCCCAATACTATTGAAGGAACTGCAATAATTACAATTAGAACGGCAATGATTTGCATCTTATAATTTAATGTATTCATGGCTTTAGGAATGTACTGAATCATCCACATCACTCCCAGTCCATAATTCATCCATCCAAGTCTTCTATTCTTTTTTATCGTTTCTTCATCTTGCTTTGGCCAATGTATGTTTGCATCGTATTCAAAAAATAGATCATCTTTCATTTGGATCTTCACCTTTTTATTAATAGTAAAATACTAATTTTTTCTGAACCAGAGTTCGACTGATTAATTAGGAGTAGGTATCTCATTCTCTTTAATTTTTCTTACTTCCCAAGAACCCAGGATTCCATAACAACAAACCCAATAAAACAGCCATGAAAACTGCTCCGCCGACATCGTAAGTATTGTTTACAAGATGTATCATGGTAAAACTAAGCATAAATACAACAAAGAAGCCGGCTACATACTTCCTGTATTTTGGTAACCAAATAAGTATACCTCCTGCAATCTGTAGAACGCCTATCGCTTTCCAGATGGTCGGTTGAATGCTCGCCATCATAGTACAGGGCGGCTCCATAAAGAAAAGGAATTTATCTATCCCGATCATGAAAAAAAGTAGACTGCAAATGGTGGTGATAATTGTGGCAATGTTCATTGTTTTGGATTTCTTAAGTCCTTAAAGCAAGTGTCGAGTCCGCGTTAAATTAAAAGATTCAAAGTGTGATTTTATTCCAATTTCTCCCAAGCAGTGATCCCATCTTTTCCGTTGATTTGCAGTAATGCATATAACAATATTATGTCAAATAAAAAATAGAAAATTATAGCAAAATTAGATCCTTTCATCAAGTTAAGGGAAGAGAGAATTATTGCACAGCACAGATAGCCGTAGAATCCAATTTTTTTCCAACGGATAAGTTGCATTGTAAAAAATAGACTAAATATAGCGATGAAACCAGTTGCTAGAGTAAATACTTTTGAATTTGGAAAATGTAAAAGTTTAGTAAAGTGTTTTGCAAAAAAGAGATTAAATATTGCGATTAAAAAATATGCAAAGAGATACATCATTAGCCACGCTGTTAAGCAACCATGTCTTTCTTTTTTAACGCTATCTTCAGAATCAGGAAGTTTATCTATGTTTTTATCCATTTGTTATTGTTGAAATTGATTCGGGGGATATTATTTGAACAAAGATTCTATTTTTTATTTTAACATAAAAAAGGATTGTAATCTATTATAAGCGTTCAATAGCTTTTTCAAGCTATGCATTTGAGCTATTTAAATTTTTATTGATTATCTACAGTATCGTACTTCACTAATCTCAGTAATATTAGATAAGTCCGTTTCAAATATTCTGTTGAACGGAATCCAAGTGATTTCAGAATCATTATTCACTTGTACTACGGCAACAAATGCTTTCGCATTTTCAATTTCCTCTAAAATTAATTTAAATTCTTTTATAAAACTGATTTTGGTTGTTTTATTCAAACAAAAGAATATTTGAGATTCATTTTTCATGTAATTTTTGCAAGCATATTCCAGATCTGGTAAGGTTGCGTAGTATCCATCTAGCACATAACGATTTCCTATAAAGCACTGTGTACTAAAGTCAGGTTTTGGTTCCCCGTGAAGGAAAATTATTGAATTGTTTGGATTGATGGTTTTAAGTAAAGGAGCCTTTAATTCGCAATCAGCTTTTGGCAAAGAGATGTCTACTAAGGTTTGAGAAAAGAATTCAATTTCAGAATTTACATCTTGCTCCTTTATTTTTTTTCCTAATGCATGCTCTTCACCTTTTTTACCAAAAATAATCAGCTTGTCCTTTTCTTTTTTGAAGGTGTAGGTAAATCTACATTCATTATTTGAAAATAAAACTATTTCATTTTCTACGACTTCCAATGAATCTATAAAGAAATAACTTGAAATGCATTTTGAATTTATGGTGCCTCTATTGTCTTGAATTCTAAAATAGGAATTATCTTTAAACAAGCATTCCGATTTCCAATCATTTCGCTGATTAGTAATTTCGATGTCTTCATCTAAAGGAAGATAATAGTGTTTCAGGTCAATCTCCCACACTCCATCCAAATTTACCTCCTTTGCAACCTTGCAAGATGAAAGCGTTATAAAAAGTAGGAGAGAAATGATGTATTTTGTTTTCATTTTGTGCATGAGGTGGGAATCAAGACCTTGCGGGATGATTAGTAAGTTAAGAAGCCTTAATAGGAATGTGTTCTTTTTCTTGAAAAAGAATTAGTCATAATAAACTATTTCTCTTACCATTTCCCATGAAGCCTTAATCTTATCAAAATCACTTTTATTAGGATAGTCTGGAACCAATACTTGCTTAATCCAGTTTCCATAAACATCGTACTCGAAAGTTGAGGTGCAAGAATAGGTAATTACAAGTTGATTCTTGTCTTGATCTTGAGAACTCAAACTCTCAAAATAGACTGAATCTCCAAATTTATTAAATTCAGATTTTTCCTCTTCTATGTCTCCATTTTTAAAATAGGTAATTTCACTCTTTTTAAATAAAATGGTATCTGAATTGTATTCAAATGTATTTTCTTTAAGAACTAATTCTGCTGATTCTGAAAAATAGGTCTTTTTCTTTAGCAACTTTGAATATGAATTATAAGCATACTCGATTTTATCGATGCTTTTTGACATGTTGTATGATATTCCACTCGATTGATCAGTTTTAATTAGGTTTCCTGATCTATCATAACTCATTTTCGTTTTTAATTTTCCTTTTTGATTGCCACTAATAATTGAAAGCTCTGTTTCAATCAGTTGCTGTTGATTGTTATATTTCTTTATTTTTATTTGCGAATGAAAGATACTATCACCAACGAACAAGTCACTATGCTCTTCTTTAATGTCTCCATTTGAATTAAATTTTACTAATTTTTTACTACTCGAAAATCGACCCATTTTATTTGAGTTATTTACTTCAATGACTCTATTCTTAAAGTCATAACTGTATTCATCACCAAGAATAAATTTTTGATTATCATTATCAAAACTTAGTTTTTTAATCAAATATCCATTAGCGTTGTATTCATAAACATCTTTTAATATTAAGCTATCTTTGTCATCAAAGTTGTAGCTTTTCAGAGGGTTTCCATTTAAATCAAATTCAAGATAATTGCGCCTTATTCCAGGACCGTCGAAGGTTATAGCACCATTTCCTCTTTTCTTTTTAATAAGCCCGTCAACTTTAATGTAGTCATACGAATATTCTTTGAATGATTTTACTTTTCCTTTTAAGCCGACTTGCTTCAAATTATAAGGCACTCC
>CALIAG010000515.1 GCA_938041325.1 uncultured Saprospiraceae bacterium
GAAGGCAAGTTGGGTGGAATTGGTAGTATTTTAATAGGCGGGTTGTTAAAAAACTGTAGAGATAAAAATTCTTGAGCACACTTAGCAGTTATTCAGGGAAGTAGATGTTAGCTTTGTTGAATTCATTTTTAGTGGATTTTGTGTTCGTTTTTAGTGGATTTGATTGAGCTTCCCTCTTTGTTGGGAGCGTGAGCTCTGACGTAGAGAACGGCGAAGCCGCTTAGACAGTCTAGTCTGATTCGCAATTCATTCCATCGGACCTTAGACTCCGCTCTTGGGTTTATTTAAAAGCAGTTGATTACGTCCTCTTAAATTTTATTTTTTTCGTGATTTGATTGAGCTGCCCTCTTTGTTGGGAAGGGCCCACCCTTACCACCACCGCCACCGATCCAACTCGGTGCATTTTCCAACAGAATATAGCATTCCTGCCTCATCTCGGATCATTTTCCAAGAATCGTATGTAAAAAACCAATAGTCAGAAAGCTTTCGATCGAACAAGCCTCTACTAACAAGACGCAGGATTTTCAAAATTCCATAAATAATTTTTCACAGAATTGATGGAAAGCGCTTTAATTGCCTGTTAGTCAGTAAATTATTTTTTTGAAAAAAAACCTACTTTTTCAAAATTTGGATAGGAGTGAACAGATATCTATTTGTAAAACGTGTTAGGTTTTACGAGTTTTATATAAACCGATTCCATTAGAGAAAAAGGCTCTAAATAAGTTCTCTTACTATAAATCATTGAAATCAAAATAAATTGGCCTTATCCCCCTTGACCATTTTCAAGATTCAAACTAAAAAAATAGAAAAAGCAATAAGTTGCTATCAAGAAAAGGAGGTAAATGAGAAATGAAAGGGTGGGCTTTTTAGAAATAATTAGAAACCTAAAAAAGATTAGGCTGAAGCCTGTGTTTATGAAGAAGAAGATTGGGAACAATTTGTCTTTTGAAAATTTCCCATATTCGGTTAGATGTCCGTCCGGAAAACCTAAGTTTTTGAATTCCAAATAAGCTAAAAAAGAAAGGAGTATAGATAAGGAGAAACCCAATATCGCAGACTTGTTTTTTATTAATCCTGCAGTAATGTTTTCCTCCTTATCCAAAAGATGAGATTTTGTTTTATTAATCCTTCATAGACAATTGAATCCGATTTCGAGTCTCATCAATTTCCACAACCTTTACATCTACCTGCTGTCCTAATTTCACAACGTCCGCAGGACTTTTTACAAACTTATTGGCCAACTGAGAAATATGAACCAAGCCATCTTGCTTCACTCCTATATCTACAAAAGCACCGAAATTGGTAATGTTAGTGACGATTCCAGGAAGACGCATTCCTGCTTCCAGATCTCCCATTGTTTTTACTTTATTGGAGAATTGAAAAGCTTGAACTGAGCCCCTAGGATCAAGACCTGGTTTGCCCAATTCTTCTTTTATATCTTTTAATGTAGGTAGACCGATGTCTTCCGTAATGTATTGTTTCAAGTTAATTTGGTTTCGAAGCCCTTGGTCTTTGATCAAATCTACTACTTTGCAATTCAAGTCGTCCGCCATTTGCTTGACCAATTTATAACGCTCTGGGTGTACGGCGGTATTGTCTAATGGATTTTTTGCTTCTTGAATCCTAAGGAAACCAGCACATTGTTCAAACGCTTTGCCTCCCATACGCGGCACTTTTTTCAATTGCGAACGGGAACTAAACGCGCCGTTGTCTGATCGGTACTCAACTATGTTTTGAGCAAGGGTTGGACCTAATCCAGAAACATAAGTCAATAAATGTTTACTCGCCGTATTGACATTAATCCCGACGGAGTTTACACAACTTTCTACAACTTGCGTTAGGCTTTCTTTTAATGAACCTTGATTCACATCGTGTTGATATTGTCCAACTCCGATTGACTTAGGATCAATTTTAACCAATTCAGCCAAAGGATCCATCAATCGCCGGCCGATTGAAACAGCTCCTCTTACAGTAAGGTCTTTATCCGGAAATTCATTCCGAGCAATCTCTGAAGCAGAATAAATAGAGGCACCATTTTCGTTCACCATGAATACTTCAAGGCCTTTGCTAAAAGGAGCATCTTGTATAAACGACAGCGTTTCTCTACCTGCTGTTCCATTACCAATAGCAATGGCTTCTATCTTAAATTCACGGATGTAATTTTCAATATCAGAAAGTGCTTTTCTAGTTTGGTTTTGAGGCGGATGTGGAAAGATTGTACTGTTGTGCAACAAGTCTCCACTTTCATTTAATACAACAACTTTACACCCAGATCGAAATCCTGGATCCAATGCCAATATTCTTTTTTGTCCCAATGGCGCAGCCAATAACAATTGACGAAGGTTTTCTTTGAACACTTCTATCGCTTCTTGATCCGCTAAGTTTTTAGCAAGATTCCGAAACTCAGTTTCGATGGATGGTCCCAACAAGCGCTTATAACAATCTTCAATGGCTTGAGCAACTTGTTCTGTAGCTTCTCCTTTTCCTTCTAAAAAGACATTGTCTAATTGATACAAAACCTCTTCTTCATCAGGTGAAATAGAGACACGTAAAAAACCTTCTTCTTCTCCTCTTCGAATGGCCAAAAGACGGTGAGATGGGCATTTGCTCAATTTTTCTTCGAAGTCAAAATAGTCACTGTATTTAGCTCCAGCTTCCTCTTTACCTCTGGCCACTTTCGACTTAATAACAGCTCCTTTTTCAAATGCATACCTTACTTTTTTTCTAGCTTGCTCGTCTTCATTGATCCATTCTGCAATGATGTCTCTCGCTCCTTGAAGTGCTTCTTCTTTGTTGGCAACATCACTATTTAAGAACTTTTCTATTTGCAGTTCAATATTTTGATTCTTTTGATCAAAAATGAGATTAGCTAAAGGTTCAAGTCCTTTTTCCTTAGCAGTAGTTGCTCTGGTCTTTCTTTTTTTCTTATAAGGAAGATAAATGTCTTCTAAAATGGTAGAATCGAAGGTATCCTTAATTTTCTTTTGAAGGGCATCGGTTAATTTTCCTTGCTCTTCTATAGATTTTAGAATGCTTTCTTTCCGTTTCTGAAGCTCGGTTAGCTTGTTCAATTCTTTCTGAATATCTGCTACCTGGACTTCATCTAAGGAGCCGGTCATTTCTTTTCGATATCTTGAAATGAAAGGAATTGTAGCGCCACCGCCTAGCAATTGCACGGTATTGTTGACACTTTTTGAGGAAAGTTGTAGTCTTTGGGAAATAATCCCTGCTAAAAAATCTTGCATTGAGTATGTAGTTTTCTCTGAAGTTAGCCAAGAATGCTCGTAAAAAAGGGAACAGCCTTGGTCAACTTCTGTATAATAATATGTATTGGTAAAGGTAGGAAACCAAGCCAAATTCCAAAATGAATCCTTCCAAAAAAATATTATTTTATCTTAGCAAAATGAAGGTTTTAAAATTTTTCAAATCTATGAAATTAGTCTAGCTCTGTTTCGATCTATGAGATATGAAGTTTAAACTGAAATGATTGGAGAATAAATATTTAAAAAAACGAAAATATCCTCTTGATGAATCCTCTCAAAGCCATTTTACCACTTACAATTCTTGCCTTAATTTTTGGTTCTTGCCAACAATCAGAACCTGACACTGGAGTAGCAACAAATATTGAAGCAGGACTCAAAAAGATTGTACCAAAAGCTGATTACACGCTTACTAAAGACCAGACACACAGTAAGTTCAGTCGAACAATCCCACCAATCCTAAAAGTCAAATCAGGAGCCATAATTGAAGCTTTTACAGAAGAAGCCAGTGATGAACAATTTACACCAGAATCCGATACTTCCTCTTTTAAGAATATTTCTTTTGATCCTATCCATCCTTTAACGGGGCCGGTCTATGTAGAAGAAGCCGAACCGGGTGATGTCTTGAAAGTAACGCTTCATGAGATTACCTTAAGAGATTGGGGGTGGACAGCGATACTTCCCGGTTTTGGATTCCTTGCGGATAAGTTTACAGAACCTTATTTTCAAGCATTTAAAATGAAAGAAGGAGATACGCATGTAAACTTTACGGATAAGATCAAAGTGCCGCTGAGACCCTTTCCAGGAGTCATGGGAGTAGCTCCGGATACGGATGAAATGTTGAACACGATTCCGCCGCGCGCCAATGGTGGAAACATGGATGATCCTAATATGGTCGAAGGAACAACGGTCTACTTTCCTGTTTTTGTAAAAGGGGCATTGTTTTCAATTGGGGATGCACATGCTACTCAAGGAATGGGAGAAGTTTGTGGTACTGCAATAGAAGCGCCAATGAGAATTGTATATGAGATTGAAGTGCTGAAAGGAGGCCGAGCAATTAAAGAACCAGAGTATGAAACGGATGACTACTATGCGGTTACTGCTTTTGGTACAACTATAGATATCGCAGCAAAGAAAGCAGTAGATTACATGGTTCAATATTTACAAGCAGAACATGATTTATCACAAAGTCAGGCTTATGCTTTGTGTTCCTTAGCAGGAGATCTGAAAATCGCAGAAGTCGTAGATGTTCCGAATATGTTGGTGTCCATGCACATGTCGAAAGAAGTTTTGAATATGGATTAATTGATTAGAATAAAATCAAGAATTTTAAATAAAAATATACCCATGGAAGAGAAAGAATACATTCAGGATTATATGCCAGGCAATGTTTGTTTTGGTTGCGGAAGAGACAATCATGACGGCTTAAAAATTAGTAGTTATTGGGAAGGAGAGGAAGCCGTTTGTATCTGGAATTCTGAAGAAAAATACCAAGGCTGGAAAGGGATTATGAATGGTGGTGTTTTGGCAACTTTGATTGATTGCCATACTATGGGAACGGCTATGTCCGCAGCTTATCGAGCAGAAGGACGTACCATGGATTCTCAACCGGAGTATCGATATGCAACAGGTACCATCACCGTTAAGTATTTAAAACCAACTTCTAATCTACATCCCGTTGAACTTCGTGCAAGAGTTTCCGAAATAAAAGGCCGTAAAACGGTTGTGCTATGTGATACTTATTCTAATGGAGAAAAAACCGCGGAATCGGAAGTGGTTGCTATTCGGGTCTTTGATAGCAGTAGGGGAGAGAAGTCGGTTTTTGGAAGTTAGGATTTTTCGGTTTGCTGGAAGCATTGATTCCTTTTTTGTCTAAACAGGATTTTTAAGGTGAAAAGGATAAGTAAGTAAATCCATCAATTCGTGGTCTCCCCCTTTTTCTTCACGGTAGCTCCACCTTTAAATCCGTGCATCCGTGGTAACCTTTTCTTTACGATCGTTCGACCTAAAATCCATCAATTCGTGGTCACCCCATTTTTATCGATCGTTCGACCTAAAATCCAACAATTCGTGGTCACCCCCTTTCACAGTTATTCGACCCTAATCCTCCTAATAAAAAAGCCCCGGAGAATTCCCCGAGGCTTTTCATTTATCTTATTTTATTTTTCTTTAAAACTAGATTTTAGTCCGTCAAAGACCTAAATATCTAAGATCTAAATATCTAAGATCTAAAAGTCTAACGTCTAAAAGTCTAGTTTTAACCTTCATTTGCAGGTCTCGGGAATTGAGTGTGAACTTTGTCACCGTCACGATCCAATGGAATTTCATCCAAACGATCATACCTTCTCAAATCAATCCAACGGTGTCCCTCTCCGAACAA